>NZ_JBFAET010000005.1:0-150925 GCF_040642095.1 Streptomyces sp. NPDC020362 | reverse complement strand
CCCCAGGGCGGGCCGGACCCCACGGTGCTCGGGGTCCGGCCCGTTCCGCGTGCTCAGAGCGCCGGAGCCGGTTCCCGGGCCGGGGCCCAGCAGCGGATGATGTCGCGCACCGAGACGATGCCGGCCACCTCGCCGCGGTCGAGGACGACCAGATGCCGGAAGCCGCCGTGCGCCATGGCCCGGGCCGCCTCCTCCAGGGTCCAGGTCGGGGCGGCGAAGACGACGTCGGTGGTGGTGTGGGCGTGGGTGCGCTCCGTGTCCGGGTTCTGGCCCAGGCCGACGGAGTTGAGGATGTCGCGCTCGGTGAGGATGCCGATGCCGCCGGCGTCGGGGTCGAGGACCACGGCGGCGCCGATGCGGCGGGCGGACATGAGGGCTGCTGCCTGACGAAGGGAGTGGGCGGGGCCGACGGTGAGGACCACTGTGCTCATGGCGTCGCGGACGAGCATGGCTGGAGCCACCTCCTACGAATCTCCGGAACGTGCAGAGATTCACAAGTTCACAAGTGGGGGTGGCCCTAGAGTGCCAGGTAAAGCGGAGGTCAACAAGAGGGCGCGCGAGGCCAGTTGAGGGCGTGCGCAGCTTTCTCGTGATGCTCAGTAGCGCTGGTATTGAACCGGCGCACCAGTGGGGTGCGGTGTTGATCGGTGCCCCACTGGTGAGCTGGGCGGTTGCCGTCGATGGTTGTCGTCGTTGGTCGTCCTGGGCCGCCCTCGGACGGCCCGGAGACGGCCCCGGTCGGGCGGGGCGGCAGATTTACAGACCACGCGGCAGAGAGCTCATGGCCTGGCCTTACGGCGGCCCGGCAGCCGGACGCCCATGGATGCCCCACTGCCCGGCAAGCGACAGCAAGCCTGGTTTCCCTGGCCCTGCCTGGCAGCCCGGTAGGTCCCGGGCCCAAGCGAGCGGGGATGCTGCGAAGCGATGTCGCGCGGCGTGCAACCCGCCGTGAGTGTTTGGGAGTACCTACGGGCGGACGTCCAAGCCGCGGCCACCGCTCCTGGTGATCGCTGCAGGTCGGCACGCGGGCCCAGCGCGCCGGCCGTCGAGGACCGCCCGGCGTGGCGTCGGGCGGCAGCTTTGAAGGAGAAATGCTCCGTGGCTCTCAGTTTTGCCAAGAAGACAGCCATGGCGGCCGTCACGGTCGCCGCGCTCGGAGGGGTCTCGTTCGGTGCCTCCGTGAGCGAGGCGGCGTCGGGCCCGGCCGCCCACCCGGCGTCCGCACCCGCCTCCGTCGTTGCCAAGCGGCCTGCTCCGGCTCACCGGCAGGGGCCGAAGGTGGTCACGCAGGTGATCGGCAGGGGCCGAGTGGACGGGCACCGTTGGTCGGTGGCGCTGGAGTTCCATCGGAAGCTGCCCAAGGGCTACACCCTGCCCACACTCCCCGACGGAACCACGGCACCGGGCACATCACTGCTGTGCCAGCGCATGTACATCGGCGGCGTCCGCATCGACCACCAAGGTGGCCCGTGGGCCGACTGCCAACCCGTCACCGGCACGCACGACCCCCACGCCTCAGGCGAAATGGGACTGTGGGGGCTGCACGACAAAGGTCTCAACGGCACCCGGCTCATGGTCTCCAACCCCGAACCCGACGTCGCCTACGGCGTGATCTCCCTCTCCGACGGCACCCAGGTCAAAGCCACCACCGTCACCGTCCCCGGCACCACCTACCGCGCCTGGGCCGCCCCCATCCCCGACGGACGCACCATCACCTCGGTCGACCAGTACGACACCCACCACAACCGGCTCACCCACGACACCAACTGGCACTGATCGGCCAGACGAAGGACGGGCACCTCCTGCTGTGCAGCCAAGTGACCGCAGGGCCGCGGACAGCGGACCGGACTCGGAGTTCACCCGGTTCGTCACCGCCCGTTGGCGGGCCCTGACCCACACCGCGTACCTGCTCACCGGCGACTTCCACGAAGCGGAAGACCTGGTGCAGACGACGCTGGCGAAGGTGTACCCGCATTGGCGGCGACTGGAGCCGGAGCGCGCCGAACACTACGTTCGCCGCGCACTGGTCAACAACAACCGCAGCCGGCACCGTCGCCGCAGGATCACCCACCTCCTTCTCCCGTCGCTGCCCGACACCGGCCCCGTCCACGACGACGGGGCCGGTGTCGGTGACGTGGACGTCTACGACGCCCTCGCTCGCGAGCTCGCCGACCTGCCCGAGCGACAGCGGGCGGTCGTGGTGCTGCGCTACTGCGAGGATCTGTCCGTGGAGGAGGTGGCGGACGTCCTCGGCTGCTCGGTCGGCACCGTGAAGAGCCAGGCGTCCCGGGCCCTGACCAAACTGCGCAGCCGGTCGACCCTCGCCCGCAACTACCCGCCCAGCCGCCCTGCAGAGGCACGATGACTCCAGACCACGGCCAAGAAGACTGGGCACGCGCCGCCTTCGCCCGGTCACGCGAGGCCTACCCCTCGTCCCAGGCCCCCGTCGACCAGATCCTGACCGCCGCGCGCGCCCGAAGGAAACGCCGCCGTGCCGCGGCTGTCGTGGCGAGTGCCGCCTGTGTCCTCGGCTTCGGCCTGACGGTTTCGTTCCTGAAGCCACCGCCTGACGCCGTCGCCCCCTCCCGCCGGCCCTCGCCCCCCGCGAGCTCCCCCGTCACCCTGGCTCCCGTCCCTGTCAGTGTCCGGGTGGCAGAGGGGACGACAGACGGGCACCGTTGGTCGGTGGCGCTGGAGTTCCATCGGACGCTGCCCAAGGGCTACACCCTGCCCACACTCCCCGACGGAACCACGGCACCGGGCACATCACTGCTGTGCCAGCGCATGTACATCGGCGGCGTCCGCATCGACCACCAAGGTGGCCCCTGGGCCGACTGCCAACCCGTCACCGGCACGCACGACCCCCACGCCTCGGGCGAAATGGGACTGTGGGGGCTGCACGACAAAGGTCTCAACGGCACCCGGCTCATGGTCTCCAACCCCGAACCCGACGTCGCCTACGGCGTGATCTCCCTCTCCGACGGCACCCAGGTCAAAGCCACCACCGTCACCGTCCCCGGCACCACCTACCGCGCCTGGGCCGCCCCCATCCCTGACGGACGCACCATCACCTCGGTCGACCAGTACGACACCCACCACAACCGGCTCACCCACGACACCAACTGGCACTGACCACCGCTGCCAGTAGGTCTGGAATCCTGCATTCCAGCGGGCGACGCTGCCGCACGTGGAGGCGCGAGTACGGCCGCGTGTTCCAGACCCCGCGGAGGACCGGTGCAGGACACCGGCTACGGCGAGGCCAGGCCGGAAGCCCGCCCAGCGGCGTTGACCACACTGAAGCCGGACCGGCGCCAGGGGCGAACGCCAAGACCTCAGCCCGCCCGCGGCACGCCGGACATCCCGTCCATGCTCCGTCCACACACATCGAAACAGGGCGCTCGAACACGAGACGGCGCAAGACAGTCGGTTGATCACTCGCGAGCACGACAAAGGCCCCGTGACCTGATGTATTCGCAGATCACGGGGCCCTTGTTCCGTGTGGCGGCGCCAGGATTCGAACCTGGGAAGGCTGAGCCGGCAGATTTACAGCGGGCTACCTGCACCGTCCATGACCTGTAGTTCTTCCCGTGTCGGCCCCTCGCGGGGGACGCCTGGGGGAGAACGGGTGCCGCAGCAACCGTGGCCACACCCGCTTTAGGAGTTCGATCCGGGGCCGCTCCGGCCGCTGCCGTTGGAACTGGTGGCCCAACGGACGCTCGTCGATAAGGCGGGCCGCGCCACCCTCAGCGTGCTCGATTTCCATGACGCGGTGGTTCGCTACGTCGGTCCGGACGGTACCGAGAAGTCCACGAGCTACCCCGACGGACAGAAGCGCGTCGCAGAGAAGTGGTTGTCCGGGATCGACGCGGACATGACGCGCGGGCAGTACATCGACCCCCGCGCCGGCCGCCTCACGGTCCGGCAGCATGGCGAACGGTGGTTGGCCTCACTCACGATGGACCTGGGTACCTATGTGAGCACTGAGCAGCGCATCCGCCTTCACGTTCTGCCGCACCTGGGTAGCCGCGCGCTCGATTCGCTGAAGCCGGTCCACATTCGTGAGTGGCTGCGAAGGCTTCAGGACGGGGGTGTGGCCCCTGCCTATCAGCGGGTCATCTTCGCGAACCTCAACGCGATGCTCGCGGCAGCCGTCGATGACCGCTTGATCCCACACAACCCGTGCCGGTCGTCGTCCGTGAAAGCGCCCAAGCCTGAGCCCCGCCGGATCGTGCCGTGGCGGCCTGAGCGGATGCTGGCTGTGCGCGCGGCGCTGCCGGAGCGATACCAGGCGATGGTGGACATGGCTGGCGGGTGCGGCATGCGCCAAGGCGAAGTGCTCGGTCTGGCTTTCGAAGAGGTGGACTTCGCCGAAGGGGTTGTCCACGTCGTCCGCCAGGTCAAGCTCATCGCTGGAAAGCAAGTGTTCGCTCTGCCCAAGGGCGGTAAGACGCGCACTGTCCCATTGCCCGAAAACGTCGCGCGGTCGCTGGAGGGCCATACCCGGCAGCACTCGCCGACGTCGGTGACGCTGCCGTGGCGGTCGGTCGACGGTCCTCCGACAACCGTCTCCCTGCTCTTTTCCAACGTCGAGCAGCATGCGGTGAACCGCGTTGTCTTCAACCGCGTTGCCTGGCGGCCCGCCCTCGACAAGGCAGGGGTTCCCCGCGGCCGTGAAAACGGCATGCACGCACTGCGGCACTTCTACGCGTCGGTGCTGCTGGACGCCGGCGAGAGCATCAAGGCCCTGTCGGAGTACCTCGGACACCACGACCCCGGCTTCACGCTGCGGACGTACACGCACCTGATGCCCGGCAGCGAGAAGCGGACGCGCGAGGCGGTGAACCGGGCCTTCGAGACCGGCCCAGCCTCCGATGACGGCCCCACGACGGCCCCGGGGGTCTGAGGAAAGGAGAAACTAGCAGATCAGGGCCTACGTGCCCTCAGTAGCGCTGGTTGAGATACCCCAGCAACTCGTCGTGCAGCAGGCCGTTGGACGCGGCCGCGTTGCCGCTGTGCGGGCCCGGGCGGCCGTCGAGGCCGGTGAAGGTGCCGCCGGCCTCGGTGACGATGATCGCGGTGGCGGCCATGTCCCAGAGCGACAGCTCCGGCTCCGCACAGATGTCGACCGAGCCCTCGGCGACCATCATGTAGGGCCAGAAGTCGCCGTACGCGCGCGTGCGCCACACCTCACGGGTCAGGTCGAGGAAACCCTTCAGGCGGTCCTGCTCCTCCCAGCCGCTGAGCGAGGAGTACGCGAAGGAGGCGTCCGCCAGCTTGCCGACGCGGGAGGCGTGGATACGGGACGCGGAGGACAGGCTGCGGCCCGTGAAGGCGCCGTGGCCCTGCGCGGCCCACCAGCGGCGGCCGAGGGCGGGGGCGGAGACGACGCCGACGACGGGCTGGAAGCCGCCCTCGCCCGCCTCCATCAGCGAGATGAGCGTCGCCCAGACGGGGACGCCCCGCACGTAGTTCTTGGTGCCGTCGATCGGGTCGATCACCCAACGGCGGGGGCCCGTGCCCTCGATGCCGTACTCCTCGCCGAGGATGGCGTCCCGGGGGCGGGCGCGCTGGAGCTGGCCACGGATGAGTTCCTCCGCCGCCTTGTCCGCTTCGCTCACCGGGGTCATGTCAGGCTTCGTCTCCACCTTCAGGTCGAGGGCCTTGAAGCGGGCCATGGTGGCGGCGTCGGCGGCGTCGGCGAGGACATGGGCGAGACGGAGGTCATCGAGGTAGTCCGGCATGTGAGGAACGGTATCTGCCGTGGTTGGTACGGGGCTACAGGGGGCCCTCGTGGAAAGGCGCGCGTGTCGGGCCGGGGCCGGGGGCCTCGGTGGCGGGCGCTGGGCTCGGCAAGGGGCGCGGGAAACTGCGCGATGGCCCCCAACTCCGCTGTACCCGGGGCGCGAAGCGGTTCACGGCTGGCTGTGGCGCACCGTGGCCGAAGCACGCCCCCTCGCACGCCCGGGAACCCTTGACAGTGCATGCACGCGCGTCAAATCTGGGCGCAGAGCCGCTCGCCCCAGGGAGGCGATGATGCCTGCAGCCCGGGAGTCCCTACTGGACGCCGCCTACACGGCCCTTGCTCGCCGGCCGTGGTCCGCCGTGCGGATGGTCGACGTGGCCGCCGCGGCCGGGGTGTCCCGGCAGACGCTGTACAACGAGTTCGGGAGCAAGGACGGACTGGCCAGGGCGCTGGTGCGGCGGGAGGCCGACGGGTATCTCGCAGGGGTGGAGCGGGCGCTCGCCGCGCGCACCGATCCGCGCGACCGGCTCACCGCCGCCGCCGAGTGGATGGCGTCGGCCGCCCGGGACAACGCGCTGGTGCGGGCCATGCTCACCGGCTGCTGGAGCGAGCGCCTGCCCGCGCCGCCGCTCGCCGCCGTGCCGTCCTCCTCGGCCGTGCCCGCGCAGCGCCGGGCGGACGGACCGCTGCCCTCGCCCGGCGACTTCGTACGGATCGTTCGGGACCGGGCGGTGACGGTGCTCGGCGGATGTGACCCGGCGAGGGCCGACGGCTCGGAACTCGCGCGGTCCTGCGAGTACGTCGTCCGGCTCGCGCTGTCCTGCGTGGCCGCGCCGCCCGGGGACGGCGGTATCGCCGATTTGGTGCGCGGCGTGCTTCCCAAGCAGCTGATGCGGTGCCCTGCCGGCAGTTGATCCAGGGCCTGGCGGTGGTCGGTCCTGTGCTCGGTCGGCAGGCGGTGCCGTGCCCAACCGGCAGCTGATCCGGTGCCCAGCCCGAAGTCGATCCGGTGCCCGACCGGCAGCCGGTCCCCCTGTGCCCGGCCGGCAGCTGATCCGAAGGGTCGCGGGCGGGCTAGTGCGCCGAGCCCGACAGCTGGAGGCCGATGACGCCGACGATGACCAGGGAGATCGAGACGATTTTCAGGGTCGACACCAGGTCGCCGAGGAAGATCATGCCGTAGATCGCCGTGCCCGCCGCGCCGATCCCGGTCCACACGGCATACGCGGGGCCGACGTCCAGCTTCTTCAGCGAGAGGGTCAGCAGTCCGAAGCTGCCCAGCGCGAAGGCGGCGAAGGCGATCGTCGGCCACAGGCGGGTGAACCCGTGCGAGAGCTTCAGGCACACGGCGAAACCCGTCTCGAGAAACCCGGCCACGATGACCAGCAGCCACGCCATGTGCTGTCCTCCCGTAGGTCCGGATCACCGGCTGGGTGCGATTATGCACTTGCCGGACCGGCGCCCCGGCAAACAACGCGGTGCTCAGCAGTCCTCTGCACCGGCAGACGACGCGGTGCTCAGCAGTCCTCTGCACCGGCAGACGACGGTATGGTCAATGGCCCTCTGCCCCGGGCAGACGACGCGGTGCTCAGTCGCCCTCCGTGCGCTCCCGCGTGGCAAGCAGCCGGCGCAGCGAGTAGAGCCGCGCGGGGTCCGCATGTCCCTCCTCGACCCAGGTGTCCAGCGCGCAGTCCGGCTCGTCGTGGCTGCACGCGCGCGGACAGCCCTCCGTGCCCGGCTCCAGATCCGGGAAGGCGTGGATCACGCGGGACGGGTCGATGTGCGCGAGGCCGAAGGAGCGCACGCCCGGGGTGTCGATGACCCAGTCGTCAGTACCGGTCAGCGGGAGGGCGAGGGCGGAGGTGGTGGTGTGCCGGCCGCGGCCCGTGACCGCGTTGACGTGTCCGGTCGTCCGGCGGCGGTCCTTTGGTACCAGCGCGTTGACCAGGGTCGTCTTGCCGACGCCCGAGTGACCCACGAACGCGGTGATCCTGCCGTCCAGGTACGTGCGCACCCGGTCCGCCGCGTCGCCGTTCTCCAGCTCCTCGCGGCTGGTGACGACGTACGGGATGTCGAGGTGGCCGTACAGCTCCAGCAGCTTGTCCGGCGGGGCCAGGTCCGACTTGGTCATCACCAGCAGCGGCTCCAGACCGCCGTCGTAGGCCGCGACCAGACAGCGGTCGATCAGGCGCGGGCGGGGCTCGGGGTCGGCGAGCGCCGTGACGATCGCCAGCTGGTCGGCGTTGGCGACGACCACCCGCTCGTAGGGGTCGTCGTCATCGGCCGTGCGGCGCAGCACCGAGGTGCGCGCCTCGATGCGCACGATCCGCGCGAGTGTGTCCTTCATGCCGGACAGATCACCGACCAGGGCCACCCGGTCGCCCACCACCGCTGCCTTGCGGCCCAGTTCGCGAGCCTTCATCGCCATGATCGTACGGTCCTCGACCAGGCAGGTCAGCCGGCCCCGGTCGACGGTGAGGACCATGCCCTCGGCCGCGTCCTCGTGCTTGGGCCGGATGTTCGTTCGCGGCCGGTTGCCCTTGCGGTTGGGGCGGGTGCGGATGTCGTCCTCGTCGGTGTGCTTGCCGTAGCGGCGCATGGTCCCAGTCCGCCCGTCAGTTCCCCAGCATCCCGGTCCACAGGTCGGGGAAGTCGGGCAGGGTCTTCGCCGTCGTCTCCACGTTCTCGATCCGCACGCCCTCGACCGCCAGGCCGATGATCGCACCGGCCGTCGCCATACGGTGGTCCTCGTAGGTGTGGAAGATCCCGCCGTGCAGCGCGCGCGGGCGGATGTGCAGGCCGTCGGCCGTCTCGGTGACGTCGCCGCCGAGTTCGTTGATCTCCTTGGTGAGCGCGGCCAGCCGGTCCGTCTCGTGCAGCCGCAGATGGGCCACGCCGCGCAGGGTGGAGGGGGAGTCCGCGAGGGCGGCCACCGCCGCGATGCCCGGGGTCAGCTCGCCCACGTCGCCGAGGTCGACGTCGATACCGTGGATGGCGCCCGAGCCGGTGAACTCCAGCCCGTACTCGGTCAGTTCGCAGGAACCGCCCATCTCGGTGAAGATCTCCCGCAGCCGGTCCCCCGGCTGAGTGGTGCGGGCCGGCCAGTCCGGGACCAGCACCTTGCCGCCGGTGACCAGGGCCGCCGCGAGGAACGGCTGGGCGTTCGACAGGTCCGGCTCGATCGTCAGGTCCCGGCCGAGCAGCGCGCCCGGCGTCACCCGCCACACGTTCGGCTCGCCGCCCGACTCCGGGGTGTCCACCTGGGCGCCGACCGCGCGCAGCATGTCCACGGTCATCCGGATGTGCGGCAGGGAGGGCAGCGAGGCGCCGATGTGGCGGACCTCGACGCCCTGGTTGAAGCGCGGGCCGGACAGCAGCAGCGCCGACACGAACTGGGACGAGGACGAGGCGTCGATCGACACCGGGCCGCCGTCCAGCGCCCCGCCGCCGTGCACGGTCAGCGGCAGCGCGCCCCGGCCGTCGTCGTCGATCCGGGCACCGAGCGCGCGCAGCGCGTCGATCACGCCGTTGAGGGGACGCTCGTACGACCGCGGGTCCCCGTCGAACCGGATGGGGCCGTCGGCCAGCGCGGCCACCGGCGGCAGGAAGCGCATCACGGTGCCGGCGTTGCCGACGTCGACCGTGGCCGGACCGCGCAGGCCTGTGGGCAGCACCCGCCAGGCCTCGCCGGATCCGTCCGGGCCCACCCCTTCCTCGATCTCCACGCCCATGGCCCGCAGGGCACCGGCCATCAGCAGGGTGTCGCGGGAGCGCAGCGGGCGGCGCAGCCAGCCGGGCTCGGAGGCGAGCGAGGCGAGGACGAGGGCGCGATTGGTGACCGACTTGGACCCGGGCACGTGGACCGTCGCGTCGACGGCTCCGCTCGCGTGCGGGGCGGGCCAGAGGGCGGGCTGGGCGGTGTTCGGGGCCATGGAGCCCACTTTATAAGGAGGCCGGGCAGACGGCCGTCGCGATCCACCTCCAGGCCCACCGCCCCGGGGAAGGCCTCCTCAGCCCTGCAGCAGCCAGCTGCCCCCGCCGATCACCGAGCACAGCGTCACCGTGTGGAACAGGAACAGCCACAGGCCCGCCGGGAGGTGCGTCAGACGGGACAGCTGGTCGGCGTCCGAGTCGCCCGCCCGGCCCCGGACCCGCTTGGCCTGGAGCTCGAAGGGCGGCCGCACCCCGCCGACCAGCAGGAACCACACCACCGCGTACGCGAAGGCGGCCTGCACCTGCGGGCCCGCCAGCCAGGACACCAGCACGAAGGCGCCGCCGGCCAGGACCACGGTCAGGACCCCGTACGCGTTGCGGATCATCACCAGCATCGCCACCAGCAGCGCGGTCGCCACCCACAGCAGCAGCGTGATGCGGCCCGCGGCCAGCAGGGCGGCTCCGCCGAGTCCCAGCAGCGAGGGCGCCGTGTACCCGGCGGCCGCCGTGAGGATCATGCCCAGGCCGTAGGGCTTGCCGCGGCTGACCGTGAGCCCGCTGGTGTCGGAGTGCAGGCGTATGCCCGTCAGCTGCCGGCCGGTGAGCAGGGCCACCAGGCCGTGGCCGCCCTCGTGGGCGATGGTGACGGCGTTGCGCGACAGGCGCCACAGGGAGTGCGGGACGACCACGGCGAGCGCGGCAGCGGCGGTGGCGAGCACCACCCACACGTCGGGGTCGGGCTGGGTGCCGGTGAGCCGGTCCCAGAGGTCGGGCAGCGCGATGGCGGCGAGGCTGTCCATGTGTCCGCGTGGCTCCCTGCGATCGAGATCAGTACGGGTCGGCGCGGGGCGCCGTCGTCGAGAGGTGGTGGTCGGGTGACGGGTGGGCCTGGCAGTGTGGCACGTATGTGCGGACGGTATGCATCCAGTCGTAGGCCCGAGGATCTCGCAGGAATCTTCGAGATCGAGAAATGGGAGCCCGAAGAAACCTTGGAGCCGGACTACAACGTGGCTCCGACCAAAGAGGTCTACGCCGTGCTGGACCGTCCCGTGAAAGACGCGGCCGATCCCCGTCCGGTTCGCCAGCTGCGCAGGCTCAGGTGGGGACTGGTGCCTTCCTGGGCCAAGACGCCCGAGGGCGGCGCCCGGATGATCAACGCGCGCGCGGAGACCGTGCACGAGAAGCCCGCCTACCGGCGCGCCTTCGCCGCCCGGCGCTGCATCCTGCCCGCCGACGGCTACTTCGAGTGGGTCACCGGTACCGAGGAGCGGGAGCTGGAGGTCGAGGGAAAGAAGAAGCGGCCGCGCAAGCAGCCCTACTTCGTGCTGCCCGCCGACGGCTCGGTGTTCGCCATGGCCGGGCTGTACGAGTTCTGGCGGGACCGGACCCTGCCCGACGACCACCCGCAGGCCTGGTGGGTCACCTGCTCGGTGATCACCACCGAGGCCGAGCGGGCCCCGCTGGCCGTCGCCCCGGCCGAGGGCCCGCACGCCCTCGCCGACATCCACCCCCGCATGCCGCTCATGCTCACCCCGGACCGCTGGGACGCCTGGCTGGACCCCGGCCGCACCGACCCGGACGACCTGCGCGGCCTGCTGGCCCCGCCCGGGCCCGGCCTGATGCGCGCCTACCCGGTCTCCACCGCCGTCAGCAACGTCCGCAACAACGGCCCGGAGCTGCTGAAGGAGCTGGAGGCCCCGGAAGCGGGCACACTCTTCTAGCGTGATCGAGATTGTCGAGACCGAGTCCGGGACCGCACGCCTCACCTGGCACCGGGCGAAGAAGGCACGGCTGGTGCTGGCCGTCAGCCATGGGGCCGGCGGTGGCATCGAGGCGCGGGATCTGCAGGCGCTCGCCCGGGTCCTGCCGGGACACGGCGTGACCGTGGGCCTCGTCGAGCAGCCCTGGCGCGTCGCGGGCAGGAAGGTCGCGCCCGCACCGAAGACCCTGGACACCGGCTGGCGCGGCATCTGGCCCGCGCTGGCCGGGCCGGGGCTGCCGGTGATCGCCGGCGGCCGGAGCGCGGGTGCCCGGGTCGCCTGCCGTACCGCCGTCGAGCTGGGCGCGCACGCCGTGCTCGCGCTGAGCTTCCCGCTGCACCCGCCGGGCAAGCCGGAGAAGTCCCGCGCGGACGAGCTGCTCGGCTCCGGGGTGCCCACGCTCGTCGTCCAGGGCGGCAACGACCCGTTCGGGAGGCCGGACGAGTTCCCCGAGGGGGACTTCGAGCTGGTCGAGGTGCCGTACGGCGATCACGGGTTCGCCGTCCCGAAACGCGCGGAGATCACCCAGGAGCGGGCGCTGGAGATCATCACCGAGGGTGTCGTGCAGTGGGCCGCGTCACTCGGGTGAGGCCCGGGAATGTTGCGCGGTGGAGTGCTGTTGTGGCGGACAGGAGTGCTGAAGCACCGGCACCGACGTCGTGGAGAGGAAGTCCGCCGCATGGGTTCGACCATTTGCCCGAGCCGCAGCAGCCGCACTGACCTGGACTGGACGGTGCTGAGCGCGGCCAAGGCCGCTCCTATTCGGGCGGCGGCAGGCACGGGTCGTGTTCTATCCTCCGAAACGAGTGGGACTGGTTTTGGTCCTGCCCGGGATCTTGAGGAGGTGGGTCCGGTCACTGGGACCGACGCAGGGACCGACAACGGCCAGGCGGAGCTGCCCGAGGGCCAGGGCGTGGGTGCGGCCGACACGGAGACCGGCTCCGAGTCGACGGCGGAGCGCAGTGCGCGCTTCGAGCGGGACGCGCTCGAATTCCTCGACCAGATGTACTCGGCCGCGCTGCGCATGACGCGCAACCCGGCCGACGCCGAGGACCTGGTGCAGGAGACGTACGCCAAGGCGTACGCGTCCTTCCACCAGTTCCGTGAGGGCACCAACCTCAAGGCGTGGCTGTACCGGATTCTCACCAACACCTTCATCAACTCGTACCGCAAGAAGCAGCGCGAGCCCCAGCGCAGCGCGGCCGAGGAGATCGAGGACTGGCAGCTCGCGCGTGCCGAGTCGCACATGTCGACGGGTCTGCGCTCCGCCGAGTCGCAGGCGCTCGACCACCTGCCCGACTCGGACGTGAAGGCAGCGCTGCAGGCGATCCCCGAGGAGTTCCGCATCGCCGTCTACCTCGCGGACGTAGAGGGCTTTGCGTACAAGGAGATCGCGGACATCATGGGGACACCCATCGGAACGGTGATGTCCCGGCTGCACCGGGGCCGCCGTCAACTGCGCGGACTGCTGGAGGACTACGCCCGTGAGCGCGGACTGGTCCCGGCCGGCGCCGGAGAGTCGAACGAAGCGAAAGGCTCGGGCTCATGAGCTGCGGAGAGCCGCATGAGACGGACTGCAGTGAGGTCCTCGACCACCTGTACGAGTTCCTCGACAGCGAGATGCCGGACGTCGATCGCGACAAGTTCCAGCACCACTTCGAGGAATGCTCTCCGTGCCTGGAGAAGTACGGCCTGGAGCAGGCCGTGAAGAAGCTGGTCAAGCGGTGCTGCGGGCATGACGACGTGCCCTCCGACCTGCGCGCCAAGGTCATGGGGCGGATCGACCTGATCCGCTCCGGCCAGGCCGTCCCCGACCACGACGTGACGGCCACGCCGCAGGAGAGCTGAGCCGTACGGCTCGCCGGAGCCGAGCGTCTGCCGTCACCCGAACGTGCTAATCCTCGGGTCATAGTCCTCCGGACCCTCCGAATGCCGCCCTAGGCTCCGTGCCGGGACGGGCATGGTCGGCGGGAGGGGCGTGATGGAGGCGGTTCCGGCGAGGGCACGCGGCTATGTCGCCTGTGTCGCCCTGCTGGCCGCGCTCTGTGTCCTGCGCCTGCCGGCCACCCGCACCCCCTGGTGGGCGCTCGCCCTGCTCGCCGCGCTGTACGCGGCCTGTGAGCACGTCGCTCGGCGTCGCCTGGGCGGCACCTTCTACCCCGTTCTGCTCGCCGGGGCGTTCCTGCTGCCGCCGCCCGCCGCCGCGCTCGTGCCCATGCCGGCCGCTCTGTTCGCGCGCGTCGACCAGCGGCTCGGGTGGCCGCGCCGTGTCTGGCGGGCCGCGCAGCCCTCGCTGGCCGTGTGGGGCGCGGGCCGGGTGCACTGGTCGCTCGGCGGCCGGGACGCCGTCGTGGGCTGCGACTTCCCCTACGTCCTGGTGCCCGCGGGGGCGGCCGTCCTCGCCTTCTGCCTGGTGCTGGCCGCCCTCGACGGCGGGATCCTCGCCGCGGCCGAGCACGTGCCGCTGCGCAGAGCCTGGCGAGGACTGCTGTCCCGCTCGCTGGCGCCGGTCGCGGTGCACGGACTCGCCGGGCTGATGATGGCCGTGCTGTGGCGCAGCCCGTACGGGCCCGGCGCCGCGCTCCTCGTGCTGCTGCCGATGGGCGTCTCCTGCTGGGTCTTCGCCCAGTGCCACCGTGAGCGGACCGCCCACCAGGCCACCATCCGCGCGCTGGTGCAGGCCGTCGACATCAAGGACGGCTACACCCGCGGCCACAGCGAGCGGGTCGGACAGGCCTCCGTGATGATCGCCCGCGAACTCGGCATGGACGACGAGCGCGTCGAGGTGCTGCGCTTCGCCGGGATCCTGCACGACGTCGGCAAGCTCGGCGTGCCCACCCGGCTGCTGCGCAAGGACGGCCCTCTGACCCCCGAGGAGCGGCGGATCATCGAGCTGCATCCCGAGTACGGCCACGAGATGGTCCGCGGGATCTCCTTCCTCGGCGAGGCCCGTACGGCGATCCTGCACCACCACGAGCGGCTCGACGGCAGCGGCTACCCGTACGGGCTGGCGGGCGGTCAGATACCCGAGTGCGCTCGGGTGGTGGCCGTCGCCGACGCCTTCGACGCGATGACCTCCACCCGTTCCTACAGCAGGGCCCGCCCCGTCGAGGCGGCGGTCACCGAGCTGGAGCGGTGTGCGGGGACCCAGTTCGACCCGCGCATGGTCACCGCGCTCGTCCGGGCCCTCGACCGCCACGGCTGGCACCCGGCCGTCACGGCCGACGAGACGCCGTACGGGGTCCCGGCCCAGCAGCCGGTCACCGGCAGCCGCAGCGGGGCACCCCGATGACCGCCCTGCGGCTCATCCACGGCTCCGCCGCCCTCGTCGCGGCCCTCTCCCTCGCCGTCACCCTGTGGAGCGGCGTCCACGAGCGGGGCGTCGGGCTCGCCTTCGGCGTGCTCATAGCCGTCGGCGAGCTGACCCGGTGGAGCGACGCCCCGGTGCGCCGGGCCGCGCCGCTGGGCACCGCCGGATCGCTGTCCTACGCCCTCCTGGGAGCCGACGCGGCAGTGCCGACCCGGCACGGCGCCACCCAGGTCGTCACCGTCGTCCTCGCCGCCTCCCTGCTGGGCGGCGTCCCGCACATCTGGTGCGGCCGCAGCCCCACCCTCGACCATCTCGCCCGCCGCCTGCTGACCGTCGGCTTCGCCGCCGTCTGCTTCCAGCCCCTCTACAACAAGGGCGTGTTCGCGCACTGGAGCGGCCCCGCCTACGCCCTGCTGCTCGTCGTCCTCATCGTGCTCACCGGCCTGTGCGACGCCGTCCTCGCCGCGGCCCTCGCCCACTCCCGCACCCGCTGGCCCTTCGGCCCGCTGCTGCGCGACGAGCTGCGCGGGCTGCTCGGCATCGGGTCCGCCGTGGGCGCGACCGGCGCGGTGATGGCGCTCGCGGTCGCCGTCGTCGGGCTGTGGGCGCTGCCGGTGTTCTGCCTGCCGCTGCTGCTCACCCAGCTGTCCGTGCGCCGCTACGCAGCCGTGCGCGCCACCTACCGGCAGACCATCGCCTCCCTCGCCCGGGCCACCGAGGTGGCCGGGTACACCCCTGTGGGGCACGCCCGCCGCGTCGCCGCACTCGGTCTGGCCGTCGGCCGGGACCTGGGCCTGTCCGGAGCCGAACTGACCGTCCTGGAGCACGCGGCCCTCATGCACGACATCGGCCAGCTCAGCCTGGTCGACCCCGTCCCGGCCGGCGCCACCGCCGTCCTGCCCGCGCCGGAGCAGCGGCGCATCGCCCTGCTCGGCGGGGCCGTCGTACGGCAGACCGGGGTGGACGCTGCGGTCGCCGTGGTGGTGGAGCGGCAGGCCGACCCCTGCCGTGAGCAGCCGCTCGCCGCCCGGATCGTCCGAGCCGTGAACGCCTACGAGGAGAAGGCCCGCGACGCCGGGCCCGACGGGCCGCTCCGGGCCCTGGAGGAGCTGCGCCTGGCCACCGCCGGGGACTACGCGCCCGAGGTCGTGGAATCGCTCGCCCGCGTCCTGTCCCGAAACGGGGTCGCCGCGAAGGGGGTCCCCCCGGGCGTTCAGTTCTGGGGGAGCCTCGTGCCAGGGTGGGGGGAGACGGGTGGGCCTGAGTCGGCCCGCGGCGGGGTAACCCATGGGTAATGAGCGCCCTTCCCGGCGTACGTGGTTGGATGCGAGGGAGAGGGTGTGCGGGGGCACAAGCCAGCCCACTGTGCGGAAATGGAACTGGCAGGCGGGAATCGTGAGGATCTTCGGCAAGGGACGGCACCGGCCCTCCGCCTCCTGGCGGCAGGCCACCGACCGCGCGTTCACGCTCATCGGGGACGGCCGGTACGAGGACGCGGGCGAGCTGCTGACACGCGCCGCCGACCTGGAACCCTGGCTGTCGGAGTCCTGGTTCAACCTCGCCCTGCTGCACAAGTTCCGGCACGACTGGGAGCAGGCCCGCGCCGCCGGACTGCGTGCGGTGGCCCTCCTCGACCGAGAGACCGGCGCCCCCGACTGGTGGAACGTCGGTATCGCCGCCACCGCCCTGCAGGACTGGCCGCTGGCCCGCCGCGCCTGGCAGGCCTACGGGCTCAAGGTGCCCGGGAGCCCTTCCCGGCCCAAGGGCGGGGCAGGTGCCACCGCCTCGGGCGAGCCGGTCGGCATGGAGCTGGGCAGCGCGGCCGTGCGGCTCTCCCCGGAGGGTGAGGCGGAGGTCGTGTGGGGCCGCAGGCTGGACCCTGCCCGCCTGGAGGTGCTGTCCATCCCGCTGCCCTCGTCGGGGCGGCGCTGGGGCGAGGTCGTGCTGCACGACGGCGTCCCGCACGGCGAGCGCACGACGTCCGCGGGGCACTCCTACCCGGTCTTCGACGAGATCGAGCTGTGGGCGCCCTCACCCGTGCCCACCTGGGTGGTCCTGCTGGAGGCTGCCACCGAGGCCGACAGGGACGCGCTGGAGCAGCTGGCCGCCGACGCGGGGTTCGCCGCGGAGGACTGGTCGTCGTCGGTGAGGCTGCTGTGCCGGATGTGTTCGGAGTCCCGTATGCCTTCCGACGAGGGCGAGGGGGTGCATCTGGATCCGCATGACCACAGTGAGCCCGGGCATCCTGGGCCTTTGGGGCACCGGACGGACGGGCAGCTGTGGGTGCCGGAGCGGGAGTGCGGGGTGGCTGCGCCGGCTTCGCTCGTGAGGGGGTTGCTGGACGGGTGGGTTGCGGACAGCCCCGATTCCCGGGACTGGCGGGATCTGGAAGAGGTCTGTTGACGCCGTCGGTCGGCTGCGGCGGCGTTGTGGCTGGTCGCGCCCGCGCGGCGGAGCCGCGGATCGGAACAGTCCCGCGCCCCCTGGGGGCGCCTCCACGTACCCTGTATCAGCAACTTCACCACCTGTTTTCCTGAGGAAGGCTTACGTCGGTCATGGCGCAGCAGGACACCGATCAGCAGCACGTGGGCGTGCTCCCCGTCGACGGCGAGGGGTATGTCGTCGACACGGGGGACTGCGAGGAGCGCGAGCAGGCCTGGCACGAGCGTGGCACCTCGCGGCCGATCACGGTCGTCGGCAACCCGGTGCTGCACAAGGAGTGCAAGGACGTCACCGAGTTCGGCGAGGAGCTGCAGCAGCTGGTCGCGGACATGTTCGCCAGCCAGCGCACCGCCGAGGGCGTGGGCCTGGCCGCCAACCAGATCGGTGTCGACCTGAAGGTCTTCGTCTACGACTGCCCCGACGACGAGGGCGTCCGCCACGTCGGCGTGGTCTGCAACCCCAAGCTGGTCGACCTGCCCGCCGACCGGCGCCGTCTCGACGACAGCAACGAGGGCTGTCTCTCCGTACCCACGGCGTATGCGCCGCTCGCGCGTCCCGACTACGCCGAGGTGACCGGCCAGGACGAGAAGGGAAACCCGATCAAGGTCCGCGGCACCGGATACTTCGCACGGTGTTTGCAGCACGAGACCGATCACCTCTACGGGTACCTGTACATCGACCGTCTGTCCAAGCGGGACCGTAAGGACGCCCTGCGGCAGATGGCCGAGAACGAGCCACGCTACCCGGTGGTCGCCAACGACTGAGATGTCTCGCCGCGACGTACGGCGACCCTGCGGGAGCAGCCATGACGCCCGCTGCGACGCCCGGTCGGGATCCGTCCCGACCGGGCGTCGTTCATTTGTTCGCCGCAAGAATCCCGGCATCTTGGGGTGGTGAGTGAAGCAAATCCGTTCCCATAATGGTCAGTTGTGGTGCTGAATGGGAAGGGCGGGGATACGCAACGGCGCACGCCCGGCACGGCTCGGAGGGCGGCGCTCCTGGCGGCTGAGAGGGGACTGTTCGTGCACGCTTTCTCACACGGCACCACATCGTCGACAGCGGTCGCGGTACCGCCGTCTCTTGCCCTCCCGGTGATCGAGGACTTGTTTCCCCGGCAACTCCACCCGTATTGGCCGAAGCTCCAGGAGAAGACCAGGCAGTGGCTCCTGGAAAAACGGCTCATGCCGGCGGACAAGGTGCGGGAATATGCCGACGGACTTTGCTACACCGACCTCATGGCGGGCTACTACACCAGCGCCCCCGACGACGTCCTGCAGGCCATAGCGGACTACAGCGCCTGGTTCTTCGTCTGGGACGACCGCCACGACCGTGACCGGGTGCACGGGCGGGTGGCCGACTGGCGGCGGCTGAGGTACCGCCTGCACGCGGCCCTCGACGCCCCCCGGTACCACCTGCACCACCCCGACCCCCTGGTCGCGGGGCTCGCGGACGGCGTGCTGCGGCTGTACTCGTTCCTGCCGCACACCTGGAACCGGCGGTTCGCCCGGCACTTCCACGAGGTGATCGAGGCCTACGACCGCGAGTTCCGGAACCGGACCAGGGGGTATGTCCCGAAGGTCGAGGAATACCTTGCCCTCAGGCGGCTCACGTTCGCGCACTGGATATGGACGGACCTGCTGGAGCCGAGCGCCGGGCGTGAACTACCGGACGCCGTAAGGAAACACCCGGCCTATCGTCGTGCGGCGCTGCTCAGTCAGGAATTCGCCGCCTGGTACAACGACCTCTGCTCGTTGCCGAAGGAAATAGCGGGCGACGAGGTGCACAATCTCGGAATCAGTCTCATCACCCATGAGGCGCTCACTCTCGAAGAAGCGGTGGACGAAGTCAGGCGGCGCGTCGAGAAAACCATTCGTGAATTCCTCGACGCCGAGCGGGATGCCCTGCGATTCGCCGACGGACTCGCCGACGGCACGGTCGAGGGAAAGGAATTGAGCGCCGCCGTGCGCGCCTGCGCCGGCTCCATGCGGAACTGGTTCAGTTCCGTCTACTGGTTCCACCACGAGTCCGGCCGGTACATGGTCGACAGCTGGGACGACCGGTCCACGCCCCCGTACGTCAACAACGAAGCGGCAGGTGAGAAATGACCGTCGAGTCTGTGAAGCCCGTGACCTCCGGGACGACGGAACTGCGCGAACCGCCCCTGGCCGGCGGCGCCGTCCCCGTCCTCGGGCACGGTCTGCAACTGGTCCGCGACCCGCTCGCCTTCATGACGGGGCTGCGCGCGCACGGTGATGTCGTACGCCTCAAGCTCGGCCCCAAGACGGTGTACGCCGTCACCACACCGGCGCTCACCGGCGCACTCGCCCTCAGCCCCGACTACAAGATCGACGGGCCGCTGTGGGAGTCCCTCGAGGGGCTGCTCGGCAAGGAAGGCGTCGCCACCGCCAACGGCCCCCGCCACCGCCGACAGCGGCGTACCATCCAGCCCGCGTTCCGGCTCGACGCGATCCCCGGGTACGGGCCGGTCATGGAGGAGGAGGCGCGCGCCCTGACGGAGCGCTGGCAGCCCGGCGAGACCATCGACTGCACCTCGGAGTCCTTCCGGGTCGCCGTGCGGATCGCGGCCCGCTGTCTGCTGCGCGGCGACTTCATGGACGAGCGCGCGGAGCGGCTCAGCGTCGACCTCGCCACCGTCTTCCGTGGCATGTACCGCAGGATGGTCGTCCCGCTCGGGCCCTTGTACCGGCTGCCGTTCCCGGCGAACCGTGAATTCAACCGGGCGCTGGCCGATTTGCATCTGCTGGTCGACGAGATCGTCGCCGAACGGAGGGCATCTGGTCAAAAGCCGGACGATTTGCTGACGGCATTGCTCGAAGCGAAGGACGACAATGGCGACCCCATCGGGGAACAGGAGATCCACGACCAGGTCGTTGCGATAGTCACGCCCGGAAGCGAAACAGTCGCTTCCACGATCATGTGGCTGCTCCAGGTCCTCGCGGAACATCCGGAACACGCCGAGAAGGTGCGCGCCGAAGTCGAATCCGTGACCGGCGGTCGGCCCGTTGGATTCGCGGACGTGCGTGCGCTCAGGCACACCAACAATGTCGTCGTCGAGGCCATGCGGCTGCGGCCCGCCGTTTGGATTCTGACGCGGCGCGCGGTGACCGACACCGCCCTGGGCGGCTATCGCATTCCGGCAGGGGCGGACATCGTCTACAGCCCCTACGCCATCCAGCGCGACGGCCGTTCCTACGACCGGCACCTCGACTTCGACCCGGACCGATGGCTGCCCGAGCGGGCCAAGGACGTGCCGAAGTACGCCATGAGCCCGTTCAGTGTCGGCAACCGCAAGTGCCCCAGCGACCACTTCTCCATGGCTCAGCTGAGCCTGATCACCGCGGCGATCTCGGCGAAGTACCGCTTCGAGCAGGTCGGCGGGTCGAACGACACCACGCGCGTGGGCATCACGCTCCGGCCCCACCGGCTGCTGCTGAGGCCGCTGCCCTGGTAGGCCGCCCGGTACCGGTGCGCGCCGCTCGAGCGGCCTGAGTTCCGGGGCTCTCAGGCCGCCTGAGGGCCCCGGAACGCGCGCCGGTAGGCGTTCGGGGTCGTGCCCAGCGCGCGGACGAACTGGTGGCGCAGCGCCGCCGCGGTGCCGAATCCGGTGCGCGAGGCGATCGTGTCCACGGTCTCGTCCGTGCCCTCCAGCAACTCCTGTGCCAACAGCACCCGTTGGCGCAGGATCCAGCGGTAGGGAGTCGTCCCCGTCTCCTGCTGGAAGCGGCGGGCGAAGGTGCGCGGCGCCATATGGGCGCGGGCGGCGAGCTGCTCGACGGTCACCTCCTGGCCGAGGTGCTCCTCCATCCACACCAGGACCTCGCCGACCGTGTCGCACGGGGCCTTGGGCAGCGGCCGCTCGATGTACTGCGCCTGACCGCCGTCCCGGTGCGGCGGCACCACCATGCGCCGGGCGATCCGGTTGGCGATGTCCGGGCCCTGTTCCCTGCGCACGATGTGCAGACAGGCGTCGATGCCGGCCGCGGTGCCGGCGGAGGTGATCACCGGGTCCTCGTCGACGTAGAGGACGTCCGGCTCGATGACCGCCCGGGGATTGCGCAGCGCCAGCTCGTCGGCGTGACGCCAGTGCACGCTGCACCGCCGTCCGTCGAGCAGCCCGGCCGCACCGAGCACGAAGACGCCCGAGCACACGCTCAGCACACGTGTGCCCCGCTCCACCGCCCGTACCAGGGCGTCGAGCAGGGCGGGCGGATACTCGCGGGTGACGTACTCGCTCCCGGCCGGCACCGCGATCAGGTCGGCCTCCTCCAGCCGCTCCAGGCCGTACGGCGTCGACACCGTGAGCCCGCCGACGTGGGTGCTCAGCGCCTCACCCTCCGCCGAGACCACGGCGAAGTCGTACACCGGCAGTCCCTCGTCGCTGCGGTCGATGCCGAACACCTCGCACACCACACCCAGCTCGAAGGGGTGCACTCCGTCCAGCAGTACGGCGGCCACGTTCTTGAGCATGGGACCAGTGTGCCTCAGGGCTGGCAGTAAATCGATGGTGCACGGCAGTCCTGCCACTCCCGGTCAGGAGCGTTCGGCGCGACAGTGGTGACATGAACGGAAACCAGATCGAAGGCCTGATGGGAATGCTCGCCACGCTCGGCATCCTGGTCCTCCTGGCCCTCCCGTCCGTGCTCGGCATCGTGCGCGACAGGCGCATCGACCGGCAGCTCGGGGAGGCCCAGGAGAACCGCGGAGGCAATCGTCGGAAGAAGGAGACTCAGAAGTCCTCGTCCAGGTCCACGGTGCCCTCCACCGCGACCTGGTACGCCGACGGACGGCGCTCGAAGAAGTTCGTCAGCTCCTGAACACCCTGCAGCTCCATGAAGGAGAAGGGGTTCTCCGAGCCGTACACCGGGGCGAAGCCGAGGCGCGTCAGGCGCTGGTCGGCGACGCACTCCAGGTACTGCCGCATCGACTCGGTGTTCATGCCGGGCAGGCCGTCACCGCACAGGTCGCGCGCGAACTGCAGCTCGGCCTCGACGGCCTCCCGCAGCATGTCGGTGACCTGCTGCTGCAGCTCGTCGTCGAAGAGGTCCGGCTCCTCCTTGCGGACGGTGTCGACCACGTCGAACGCGAAGGACATGTGCATCGTCTCGTCGCGGAACACCCAGTTGGTGCCGGTCGCGAGACCGTGCAGCAGACCCCGGCTGCGGAACCAGTAGACGTACGCGAAGGCGCCGTAGAAGAACAGGCCCTCGATGCACGCGGCGAAGCAGATGAGGTTGAGCAGGAAGCGCCGGCGGTCCGCCCTGGACTCCAGGCGGTCCAGCTTGTCCACCGAGTCCATCCACTTGAAGCAGAAGCCGGCCTTCTCGCGGATGGACGGGATGTTCTCCACGGCCGCGAAGGCGGCGGCGCGGTCGTCCGGGTCGGGAAGGTAGGTGTCGAGCAGCGTCAGATAGAACTGGACGTGCACGGCCTCCTCGAACAGCTGGCGCGACAGGTACAGGCGCGCCTCCGGGGAGTTGATGTGCTTGTACAGCGTCAGCACCAGGTTGTTCGCGACGATCGAGTCGCCCGTCGCGAAGAAGGCCACCAGGCGGCCGATCAGGTGCTGCTCCTCCGGGGACAGCTTCGCGAGGTCGGCGACGTCCGAGTGGAGGTCGACCTCCTCCACGGTCCAGGTGTTCTTGATGGCGTCCCGGTAGCGCTCGTAGAAGTCCGGGTAGCGCATGGGGCGGAGAGTCAGCTCGAAGCCAGGGTCGAGGAGGTTGACGTTACGGGTGGTCATTACTGGCAGGCCTCGCAGGACTCGGGGTTTTCCAGGGAGCAGGCGACGGCGTCGGGGTCGGCCACCTGCTGGACGGGGATGGTCGGCTGGGCCTGCGCGGCGCGGGCGATCCGGGTCGCCGGGCGCGAGCGCAGGTAGTACGTCGTCTTCAGGCCCGACTTCCAGGCGTAGGCGTACATCGAGGAGAGCTTGCCGATCGTCGGCGTCTCCAGGAACAGGTTCAGGGACTGTGCCTGGTCCAGGTACGGGGTGCGGGCCGCGGCCATGTCGATGAGCCCGCGCTGCGGGATCTCCCAGGCCGTGCGGTACAGCGCCCGCACGTCGGCCGGGATCCACACGAAGTCCTGCACGGAGCCGTTGGAGTCGCGCAGCGCCTCACGGGTGCGCGCGTCCCAGACGCCCAGCTCCTTCAGGTCCTGCACCAGGTACGAGTTGACCTGGAGGAACTCGCCGGACAGGGTCTCGCGCTTGAACAGGTTGGAGACCTGCGGCTCGATGCACTCGTACACGCCCGCGATGGAGGCGATGGTCGCGGTCGGGGCGATCGCGAGGAGCAGCGAGTTGCGCATGCCGACCGCGGCGATCCGCTCGCGCAGCGCCGCCCAGCGCTCGGGCCAGGCCGGCTCGACGCCGTAGTGGTCGGGGTGCAGGACACCCTGGGCCGTACGGGTCTTCTCCCAGGCGGGCAGCGGGCCGCTGCGCTCGGCGAGGTCGGCGGAGGCCTCGTACGCGGCGAGCATGATGCGCTCGGCGATCCGCGTGGACAGGGCCTTGGCCTCGGGCGAGCCGAAGGGCAGACGCAGCTTGAAGAAGACGTCCTGCAGACCCATCGCACCCAGGCCCACCGGACGCCACCTGGCGTTGGAGCGGCCCGCCTGCTCGGTCGGGTAGAAGTTGATGTCCACGACACGGTCGAGGAAGGTGACGGCCGTGCGGACGGTCTCGTCCAGGCGCTTCCAGTCGATGTCCCCGTCGCTCACGAAGGCACCGAGGTTGACCGACCCCAGGTTGCAGACCGCGGTCTCCCCGTCGTCCGTGACCTCCAGGATCTCCGTGCAGAGGTTGGAGGAGTGGACGACGTGGCCCGGGGTCGCCGTCTGGTTGGCCGTGCGGTTGGCGGCGTCCTTGAAGGTCATCCAGCCGTTGCCGGTCTGCGCGAGGGTGCGCATCATGCGGCCGTACAGGTCACGGGCCGGGATGGTCTTCTTCGCGAGCCCCGCCGCCTCCGCCCTGCGGTAGGCGGCGTCGAACTCCTCGCCCCACAGGTCGACCAGCTCCGGCACGTCCGCCGGGGAGAACAGCGACCACTGCTCGTCGGCGTTGACCCGGCGCATGAACTCGTCCGGGATCCAGTGCGCGAGGTTCAGGTTGTGCGTACGGCGGGCGTCCTCACCGGTGTTGTCCCGCAGCTCCAGGAACTCCTCGATGTCGGAGTGCCAGGTCTCCAGGTACACGGCCGCGGCACCCTTGCGCCGGCCGCCCTGGTTCACGGCGGCCACCGAGGCGTCCAGGGTCTTCAGGAACGGGACGATGCCGTTGGAGTGCCCGTTGGTGCCGCGGATCAGCGAACCGCGCGAACGGATGCGGGAGTACGACAGACCGATGCCGCCGGCGTGCTTCGAGAGACGGGCGACCTGGTGGTAGCGGTCGTAGATGGAGTCCAGCTCGTCCAGCGGGGAGTCCAGCAGGTAGCAGGACGACATCTGGGGGTGCCGCGTGCCGGAGTTGAACAGGGTGGGGGAGGAGGGCAGGTAGTCCAGGCGGCTCATGAGCCCGTAGAGCGACGCGACCTCGTCCACCGCGCGGGCGCTGTCGTCCTCGGCGAGACCGGCGGCCACACGCAGCATGAAGTGCTGGGGCGTCTCGATGACCTGGCGGGTGATCGGGTGGCGCAGCAGGTAGCGGCTGTGCAGGGTGCGCAGGCCGAAGTAGCCGAAACGGTCGTCGGCGACCGGGTCGATCAGGGAGTCCAGCCGGCCGGCGTGCAGCCGGACGAACTCGGCGGTGCGGTCGGCGACGAGGCCCTCACGGTGGCCCACGGCGACGGACTCGGTGAAGGACGTCACGCCCTGCGAGGCGGCCTCCGCGCGGATGGAGAGGGTCAGCAGCCGGGCGGCCAGCCGGGAGTAGGCAGGGTCCTCGGAGATGAGGCCGGCGGCCGCCTCCGTGGCCAGCTCGCGCAACTCCGCCTCGTCGGCCCGCGCGGACCGGCCGCGCAGCGCGGCCGCGGCGACCCGGCCGGGGTCGGCGTCGGGGAGGTCGGCGGTCAGCTCGGTCAGGGTCCGCAGCAACGCGGCACCGGGACCGTCGGTCTCCACCGGGGCTCCGGTCGCCGGGGTGGCTGAAGCCGGTTCGGCTGGCGCGATGGTCACGTGGGGCTCTCCCTCGCTCGGCACGGGGCCTTGCGGAGGGCAGGGGGCAGCACGACGGCGCACGGCGTCGCGTCCACCAGCCCACTCCACGAGGCCCGGACGTCTCAAGGCACCCGGGCCGGACGGCCGGGTGCGCGCTGCCGACAGGTCCTCGGACTGACACGGGCGTGCGGATGCACGCAAGTACACCGTTGCGGGACAGTTCCGGATTCGCACCGGATTCCCCTGCGACGACAGCGAGGATGAGCATACATCTAGTGCCGGGCTGTCGTGTCACCCCCAGATGTTGTGTCGCCGTGGCTTCAGAGGGTCAACTCGTAGGTGAGGAGAGTGATGTCGTCCAGGTGGGGGAGGGGATTCCAGTCCCGCTCGGGTGTGCGAAGGAAACCCAGGCGCTCGTAGATGCGGTGGGCGCTGTGCATGGTGCGCTGGGTGGACAGGACGATGCCTGTGCAACCCGGGGTGCTGCGGGCCCGGTCGATGCAGGCGAGGACGAGTGCCTCGCCGACGCCCTGGCCGCGGGCGGCTGCCGCGACGGCGAGCATGCGGATCTCGGCCTCTCCCGGGGCCGCGATGTCGGCCATGGGGCCGCCGGAGGGGACGAAGGCGACTCCGCCCAGGACCGTTGTGTCCCGGACGGCCACGAGAACCTCGGCTGCGGCTGCTCGTTTGGCCACGTCTCTCAGCTCACCGAGGTACTCGTCGCTCTCGCCGAAGTCCAGGAGGCCGTCCTGGAGGTAGGCCTGGGCGGTGAGTTCTCCGAGGGCGGCGTATTCGGTGGGGGCTGCGAGGCGGATCACGAGGTCCATGCCGGTGAGTGTGCACGAAACAGCGGGCCGCCGTGGTGGGTGGTTCCCGGCGGCCCGCTGTGGGGTGTGTGGTTGCTCGCGCCCACGCGGCGGGGCCGCATGCCCATACGGCCCCGCGCCCCTTTCGGGGCGCCCTAGTGGGCGCTTCCTGCCGTAGCGGGCGGGAGTTCCACCTCGACTCCCGGCTCGCCCGCGTCCGCCGTGTAGTCCTCCGGGCTGGTCTCGTCGAGGCCCTCGGGGGCCTTCACGGCCTTCAGGACGACGGTCAGGACCAGCGTGACGAGCACGTTCAGCACGAAGGCCGTCAGGCCGATGTAGCCGATCTCGCCGATGCCGGGGATCTCCTTGGCGCTGCCGCCGAAGTGTTTCTGGGTCGGGGAGGCGACCCCGTAGGCGGCCGCCGTGCCGTAGACCATGCCGACCGCCCAGCCGGCCAGCAGCGCCCAGCGGTGGAACCAGCGCGTGAACAGGCCGCCGACCAGCGCCGGGAAGGTCTGCAGGATCCAGATGCCGCCCAGCAGCTGGAAGTTGATGGCGACCGTCTTGTCCATGGTCAGGACGAAGACCAGCGCGCCGACCTTCACCAGCAGCGACACGAACTTGGAGACCTGGGCCTCCTGCTTCGGTGTGGCGTCCGGCTTGAGGAAGTCCTTGTAGATGTTGCGGGTGAAGAGGTTCGCCGCCGCGATCGACATGATGGCCGCCGGGACCAGCGCGCCGATGCCGATCGCCGCGAAGGCCACGCCCGCGAACCAGTCCGGGAACATGTCCTCGAACAGCTGCGGGATCGCCAGCTGGCCGTTGGTGACCTTCACACCGGCCGCGATCGCCATGAAGCCGAGCAGGGCCAGCAGGCCCAGCATCAGCGAGTACAGCGGCAGGATCGTGGTGTTGCGGCGGATCACCTCACGGCTCCTGGACGACAGCGTCGCGGTGATCGAGTGCGGGTACATGAACAGCGCGAGAGCCGAGCCGAGCGCCAGTGTGGCGTACGTCCACTGGCCCGCCTCCGGCGGGGCGAGCGCGCCGCGCTGCTTGCCGGTGGCGGGGTTGACCTGGTTGAGCGCGTGACCCGCCTTGGCGAAGATGTCGTCGAACCCGCCGAGCTTGATCGGGATGTAGATGATCGCCACCACGATCACGATGTAGATCAGCGTGTCCTTGACGAACGCGATCAGCGCGGGGGCGCGCAGGCCCGAGGAGTAGGTGTACGCCGCCAGCACACCGAAGGCGATGAGCAGGGGCAGGTCCTTCACGAACCAGTTGGTGTTGTCACCGCCGCCCACGCCCATCACGTCCAGCACCGCCTGGATGCCGACGAGCTGGAGCGCGATGTACGGCATCGTGGCCAGGATGCCGGTCAGCGCCACGGCCAGCGACAGGCCCTTGGAGCCGAAGCGGCCGCGCACGAAGTCCGAGGTCGTCACATAGCCGTGCTTGTGGGACACCGACCACAGGCGGGGCAGGAACGTGAAGATCAGCGGGTAGACCAGGATCGTGTAGGGCACCGCGAAGAATCCGGCCGCGCCCGCCGCGTAGATCGCCGCCGGTACGGCGACGAACGTGTACGCCGTGTACAGGTCTCCGCCGAGCAGGAACCAGGTGACCCAGGTGCCGAACGACCGTCCGCCCAGGCCCCATTCGTCCAGGGAGTGCTCATTGTCGGCCCTGCGCCAGCGGGCGGCCAGGAAGCCCATGACCGTGACGGCCAGGAAGAAGAAGATGAAGACGCCGAGCGCGACGCCGTTGACGCCGCCCTTCACTGCGCCGCACCCCCCTTCGTGTCCCTGCGGCCGCGCTGGTCACGCTGCCAGAGCTGGTACGCCAGCACCGTGAGCGCGGTGGAGATCAGCACCCACAGCATCTGGTACCAGTAGAAGAACGGGATCCCGATGAAGGCCGGATCCGTCTTGGCGTACGAGCCGACCCACAGCATCGCCGCGAAGGGCGCGACGAGACAGAGGGCGATGATCACGCGGACCGGCGTCACGACCGGTGGTCTCACTTCAGGCGTTTCGGACATGCCACGGCTCCGTCCCCTCGCTGATCACCTGTGTAATGCGCAGGCAATCTAGGTGACAGTGTCGCGGCAGCGGAAGACCTCGTCCGTATATCGGTATGTCGATTTGGGGGTTGAGGTGTGAAGACCCCAACTCCTGCTAGTCCTGAGGGTGCTTGAGCCGCGCCACGCTGCATCGTCCCTGGAGCTGCGTCGGACGTGCGGCTGCCGCCGCGTGGCCCCCGGACCCCCGGCCTGTCGTGCTCTCGGCCGCTTTCATTCCGCAGGCCGCTTCAGCCGGGCCACGAACTTGTACCGGTCGCCCCGGTAGACGGACCGGACCCACTCCACCGGCTTGCCCTCGCGGTCCAGGGAGTGGCGGGAGAGCATCAGCATCGGCAGACCCACGTCGGTGCCGAGCAGGCCCGCCTCGCGCGGGGTGGCCAGCGAGGTCTCGATCGTCTCCTCCGCCTCGGCGAGATGGACGTCGTAGACCTCGGCGAGGGCGGTGTAGAGGGAGGTGTACTTCACGAGCGAGCGCCTGAGGGCCGGGAAGCGCTTGGCCGACAGATGGGTGGTCTCGATCGCCATCGGCTCGCCGTTGGCCATGCGCAGCCGCTCGATGCGCAGCACGCGTCCGCCCGCCGTGATGTCGAGCAGCTCGGCGAGCCGGTCGTCGGCGGTGATGTAGCCGACGTCCAGCAGCTGTGAGGTGGGCTCCAGGCCCTGGGCCCGCATGTCCTCGGTGTAGGAGGTGAGCTGCAGCGCCTGGGACACCTTCGGCTTGGCGACGAAGGTGCCCTTGCCCTGGATGCGTTCGAGGCGGCCCTCGACGACGAGTTCCTGCAGGGCCTGGCGGACGGTGGTGCGGGAGGTGTCGAACTCGGCCGCCAGCGTGCGCTCGGGCGGGACCGGAGTGCCCGGCGCCTGCGTCTCCGTCATGTCGAGCAGGTGCTTCTTCAAGCGGTAGTACTTGGGCACACGCGCGGTACGGACCGTCCCGGCCTCGTTCTCCGCACTGCCGACGTCGGTGCTCATGCTCTGCCTTCCCGGCTCCTGATGCCGAAAGCGACCGACATCCCATCGGCCACGGCTCACATCGTGGCACGGCTTCGTGGATCAGGACTCCACCTGCACGCTCCGTGATCCTCTCTATATACCGTCGGACCCGCTGCTGGTCTAGTCCAGCAGGCGGGTGCCGCCGCCGCGACCGGAGACGGGCGGGTGCCTGTGACGGCAACGGCACCCGCCCCCAGGGTCAGACCCCCTGCCAGTCCGGCTTGTGCGCGTAGGCGTGCCGGAAGTAGTCGGCCAGCTTCAGCTTGGACGCGGCGGCCTCGTCGACGACCACCGTGGCGTGCGGGTGCAGCTGGAGCGCCGAGGCCGGGCAGACGGCCGCGACCGGTCCCTCGACGGTCGCGGCGACCGCATCCGCCTTGCCCTCGCCCGTCGCGAGCAGCACCAGGTGGCGGGCCTCCAGGATGGTGCCGATGCCCTGGGTGATGACGTGGTGCGGCACCTGCGCGATGTCGCCGTCGAAGAAGCGCGCGTTGTCGATCCGGGTCTGCTCGGTCAGCGTCTTGATCCGGGTGCGCGAGGCGAGCGAGGAGCACGGCTCGTTGAACCCGATGTGCCCGTCCGTCCCGATCCCCAGCAGCTGCAGATCCACTCCGCCGGCCTCCGCGAGCGCCCGGTCGTAGGCCTCGCACGCCGCCTGGACGTCCTCGGCCGTGCCGTCCGGGCCCATGAACGCGTCCATCCCGATGCCGAGCGGCTCCAGCACCTCCCGGCGCAGCACCGAGCGGTAGGACTCGGGATGCTCGGCGGGCAGCCCGACGTATTCGTCGAGCTGGGCTATGCGGGCCCGCGTGGTCTCCACGGCGCCGGAGCGCACCCTGGCGGTCAGTGCCTGGTAGATGGGCAGCGGGGTGGAGCCGGTGGCCACACCGAGCAGGGCGTCGGGCTTGCGTCTCAGCAGCTGGGCCATGGCCTCGGCGATCAGCTCGCCGCCCGCCGCGGCGTCCGGAACGATGACAACTTCCACGCTGGGCCTGCCGTTCTGAAGAGGTCCTGGAGGGCTGGGAGAGGTCGGAGCAGAGGTCTCTATGTGGTTTAGACCAATCTAACAGAATTGACCTCCCGGGCCCAGGTGAGGCGGCTCCTACGTCAGTGAACCTCCCGTCGCGTCCAGCCAGTGCCCGGTCACCCACCGCGCGTCCTCCGAGACGAGAAAGGCGACCGCGTCGGCGATGTCGGCCGGCGTGCCCACCCGGCCCAGCGCCGAGTGCGCCGCCGCGCCCCGCCATGCCTCGTCGCTCGCGCGCAGCCATCCGGCGTTGACGTCGGTGTCCACGATGCCGGGCGCGACCGAGTTCACCGTGATGCCGCGCGTGCCCAGCACCTTGGACAGGTCCCGGGTGAGGACGTCCAGCGCCGCTTTCGTCATCGCGTAGGGCATCAGCTCGGGCATCACGGCGGCCCGCGCCAGCCCGGACGATATGTTCACCACCCGCCCGCCGTCCCGCAGTCGCCGCGCCCCGAGCCGGGTGATGAAGTGCGGCGCCTTCACATTCACCGCGAACAGCCGGTCGTACTCCTCCTCTCCGATCTCCTCGAAGGGGCGGGAGGTGCCGATCCCCGCGTTGTTCACCAGGATGTCCACGCCGTCCGCGTGCCGGTCGAACTCCTCCCACAGCCGCTCGGCGTCCCCCGGAACCCCCAGCTCCGCCCGGATCGCGAACGCGGAGCCGCCCTCCGCCTCGATCGCGGCCACCGTCTGCCCGGCCGCCGCCTCATTGCTGCCGTAGTGCACCGCGACGCGTGCCCCGTCCCGCCCCAGTCGCTCGGCGATGCCCCGTCCGATGCCCCGACTTGCGCCCGTGACCAGCGCCGTCTTCCCCGTGAGTGCACCCATGCCTGCCACCCCTCATTTATCTAGCGGTCGCTACATAAAAACCGTACAGCACACCGGCGACATTTCTCTAGGGGGCGCTATAAAATGCACTCCATGGTGAGCGCCCGGGAGACGACCCAGGAGACGGCAGAGGCGAAAGAGCAGGTCAGGACGTCCAGGTCGCGGGGGCGCCCGCGCTCCTTCGACCGTGCCACCGCACTGGAGAAGGCGCTCATGGCCTTCTGGGAGCACGGCTACGAGGCGACCTCGGTCTCCGATCTCACCCGGATCATGGGCATCGGCGCCCCGAGCCTGTACGCGGCCTTCGGGGACAAGCGGACCCTGTTCGAGGAGGTCGTCCGGGTCTACGCCGACACCCACGGTGCGTTCGGCGACCGCGCCCTCGCCGAGGAGCCGACCGCCCGCGCCGCCGTCGAGCGGACGCTGCGCGAGGCGGCCGTCGAGTACACCGACCCCGCCCACCCGTACGGGTGCCTCGTCGTCCACGCGGCCACCAACTGCACCAGCCCCGAGGTCGAGGAGCTGCTGCGGGAGCGGCGCAACGCGAGCATCGCGGCCCTGGAGTCCCGCATCCGGGCCGACACGGCAGCCGGCCGGCTGCCGGCCGGTACCGACGCCGCTGCACTCGCCCGGCACACCGGAGCCATGATCCAGGGCATGTCCCAGCAGGCCCGGGACGGCGCGAGCCGCGCGGAACTGGCGGCGCTCGCGGAAATTGCCATGACCATCTGGCCCCAGGGCTGACCCGGGCGGGCTAGGCTGCGTGGCATCGAGTGCCGACGGACTTCAACACATACTCTCTCGCTCATGGACACGCCATCGTGGTCTAGTCCACAATGCGTAGGGGACAATCGTAGGGAAAACTGAACAGCTTCCGTCTTCCCCGCACAGGAAGACGGACCGAGGAACCGGAGCTCTCTGCCCTGACTGCGCCGGCTCCTCGGCCTTCGGCCGACCGGGACCGCACACCCCGCGGCCGATGATGCTCCGGGCTGCGGTGCCGGGAGGGTTGAGGGTCCCTCTCAGGCGCCGCGGCCCGCGGGTGTTTTCCGGCCATGTGTGCGCCCCGGGTACGCTCGCAGACGTGCCCTCCATGAACGAACTCGTACGCCAGCACACGGCCCTCGGTGACTCCGATCTCGAGTGGCTCCACCTGCTGGTCTCGGAGTGGCAGCTGCTCTCCGACCTCTCCTTCGCCGACCTGGTCCTGTGGGTCCCCACCCGCGACGGCACCCGGTACGTCTCGGTCGCCCAGATGCGTCCCAACACCGGACCGACTTCCTACCAGGACGACATGGTCGGCCACCTGGTCCCGCGCGGCCGGCGGCCCATGCTGGACGCGGCGCTGGACGAGGGCCGGATCGTGCGCGAGGGCGACCCGGAGTGGCGCGAAGAGGTCCCCGTCCGGGTCGAGTCGATCCCCGTACGGCGCGAGGGCCGGGTCCTCGGTGTCATCGCCCGCAACACCAACCTGCTCACCGTCCGCACCCCGAGCCGCCTCGAGCTGACCTATCTGCAGAGCGCCTCGGACCTCGCGCAGATGATCGCGGCCGGCTCCTTCCCCTTCCCCGGCCAGCAGGTCGACATGGACGCCTCGCCGCGCGTCGGCGACGGCCTGATCAGGCTGGATGCGGACGGCACCGTCCAGTACGCCTCCCCGAACGCCCTCTCCGCCTACCACCACCTCGGCCTCGCCGCCGACCTGGTCGGCCAGCACCTGGGGCAGACCACCGCCGAACTCGCCCCGACCCGGGGTCCGGTGGACGAGGCGCTCGCCAAGCTGGCGAGCGGCTGGGCGCCGCGCGAGTTCGAGATCGAGGCGAACGACGGGGTGATCCAGTTCCGGGCCATCCCGCTCAAGCCCAAGGGCACCCGCATCGGATCCCTCGTGCTGCTCCGGGACGTCACCGAACTCCGCCGCCGTGAGCGGGAGTTGATCACCAAGGATGCGACCATCCGGGAGATCCACCACCGGGTGAAGAACAACCTCCAGACCGTCGCGGCCCTGCTGCGTCTGCAGGCCCGGCGCATCGACTCCGAGCGCGGCCGGGAGGCCCTGGAGGAGGCCGTGCGCCGTGTCGGCTCGATCGCGATCGTCCACGAGACGCTGTCGCAGAACCTCGACGAGCGGGTGGAGTTCGACGACATCGCCGACCGGGTCCTCGCGATGGTCGCCGAGATCTCGCCCGGCAAGGTGACGGGCCGGCGCACCGGGCGGTTCGGGATCCTCGACGCCGAGGTCGCCACCCCGCTGTCGATGGTCCTCACCGAGATCCTGCAGAACGCCCTGGAGCACGGCTTCCGCGAGGGCGACACCGGCACGGTCGAGGTCTCCGCGGTGCGCGGTGGCACCACCAAGGAGGCCCGCCTCCTCGTCACCGTCCAGGACGACGGCGTCGGGCTGCCCGAGGGCTTCGACCCGCACCGCTCGGGCAACCTCGGTCTGCAGATCGTACGAACGCTGGTGGAGGGCGAGTTGGGCGGGACCTTCGACATGGTCCCTGCGCCCGGACGGGGGACGCGGGTGATCCTGGACGTTCCGGTGCGGGCGCAGAAGTAGAAAGCACCCGGACGGCCGAACGGAATGCCCTCCTGCACCGCCCCGAACGGCCCCGAACAGCATTGAGCCCCGGACCACTTGGTGGCCCGGGGCTTAAAGCTCGTTGCTGCTCTGCTATGTCGCTAAGCGCATCGGGGGTACTGCGCGCTGCGGCTCGGGGGCGGGAGATGCGTACTCGCTGTACGCGCCGCCAAGCTCAGGCTGTCAGCAGGGGTGGGAGTGTCAGGCGGAGGCCTGACGAGCCCGGTTGCGGGCGGCGCGGCGCTTCATCGCGCGGCGCTCGTCCTCGCTGAGACCACCCCAGACGCCGGAGTCCTGACCGGACTCGAGCGCCCACTGCAGACACTGCTCGATCACCGGGCAGCGACGGCAGACGGCCTTGGCTTCCTCGATCTGCAGCAGCGCAGGACCGGTGTTGCCGATGGGGAAGAAGAGCTCGGGGTCTTCCTCGCGGCAAACGGCGTTGTGACGCCAGTCCATGGCTGCTACCTCTCCTTGGTATTACATGCAAGTTGCTTGTGAATGTGAACGCTTTCACGAATCCCTCAACAAGTGAAGGGCCGACCGCCGAGTCTTCCCCGGCGTGGTCCTGTGGTTTGAAGAGGGGTTCCGGTGATCAGTGGAGGCCGGTGTTGCGGGCCGTCCCGATCGCCACGTAGAGACTCGCAAACCTCAGCGACGGATACAACCCCTTCCGGAAAGTTTTTTTTGATTCCTCGGTGTCGACTGGGTCACAGCCGTACTTCCATGGGGTGGATCCTGGCCTAAACGTTCGAGTGAAAGGACTTTCGCCCGTTCCGCTCACACAATCACACGCAGTGCGCGGCGTACGCCTGTGAACGTCACGCTGGTACGCAGTCCTAGGTGGTCGCCGTCCATCTGAAGGGGGAGGGGGGCCTTCGAATGCAAGGTGAACCGGTCCAGGTCGTGCAGGGAGAGGACGTGCTTGCCGTGGGGTCCCCGCTCGGGGGACGAAGTGAGCAACTGCGTGCCATACCGGGCAACCGCGGCCGTCGACAGACGGCTGAGACCGAGCACGTCGACGCCCGTGTCGAACGAGGCCTTAGGTGACGTGTACATCGGGCGATTGCCGAGATACGTCCATGGAGACGTGTTCGAGACTATGGCGACAACGAGATCGGCGACCGGGTCCGCCCCGGGACGCTCAAGGGTGATCGGGCCGCGCCGTCGGTGCTGCTCGCCGACGAACTGGCGGACCACCTGACGGACGTACAAGGCGTGGGTCGACTTCTTGCCGCGCTCGCGCTGCTGCTCGACCCGGCCGACCACACCCGCATCGAAGCCGAGTCCGGCGTTGAAGGTGAACCAGCGGTCCGGCACCGCCTCGTCCTCGGTGCCGGGCGTGCCCGAGGTCAGACCGAGTCCGACCAGCCGCTCGCTGCCGTCGCGCAGGGCGTCCAGCAGGGCGCCGGTGGCGTCGACGGGGTCGTTGGGCAGGCCCAGGGCGCGGGCGAAGACATTGGTGGAGCCGCCCGGGACCACGGCGAGGCCGGGCAGGCGGTCCGGGTCGGGGCCGGCGTGCAGGAGGCCGTTGACGACCTCGTTGACGGTGCCGTCGCCGCCGAGGGCCACGACCAGGTCGATGTCGTCGCTCTCCGCAGCCTGCCGGCCCAGGTCGCGCGCATGGCCGCGGTACTCGGTGGTGACCGCTTCCAGCTTCATCTCGCTGGCCAGCGCGTGGATCAGCACATCACGCCTGCGTGCGCTTGTGGTGGTTGCCGCCGGATTGACCACGAGAAGTGCACGCATGGATGGCAGCGTACCTACTGGGGGGTACCCGGCCCAGCCCGAGGTAGGGATCCGGTAAGAGCAGGGGACGTGAGCCTGACCACCCACGACTGCGCCGCAGGCGGGGCGGAGGCGGCCGCCGCGGGGTGCGGGGCTACGCTTCGGGGGTGAGCAGTGAGCAGAACTCCGCCCCGGACACCACCGAACCCGCCGCGGTCGACGGCCCCCGCCCGCGTCGGCTGATGTACGCGGCGGTGCTGAGCACCCTGGAGGGCGCGGCGCTGGTGGTCGGCGGCGCGTGGACGCTCGTCCTCGGCCTCACCGGTGACCCGGACGACAGGCAGCAGGCCGTCACCCTGGGTGTCACGCTGATCGTCCTGGCGCTGCTCCCGCTGCTGGCCGCGCGCGGCCTGCTGCTGCGCCGCAGCTGGAGCCGTGGCCCTGCGTTGATCACCCAGCTCATGGCCCTGCCGGTCGCCTACAGCCTGCTCCAGGCGGAGAGCATGGCGATCCCGGCGGGCATCGCACTGGCCGTGGTCGCGGTCGCCTCGCTGGTCCTGCTGGTGAACCCGGCCACGACCCGGGCCCTGGGGATCAAGGGTCCGGGCCGCACCGGGGAAACGAAGCCGCAGTAGCCGTACGGCGACTGTCCTACTCCTCGACCAGCAGCTTCTCGCGCAGCTGGGCCAGTGTCCGGGCGAGCAGCCGGGAGACGTGCATCTGGGAGATGCCGACCTCCTGGGCGATCTGCGACTGGGTCATGTTCCCGAAGAAGCGCAGCAGCAGGATCCGCTTCTCGCGCGGAGGCAGGTCCTCCAGCAGCGGCTTGAGGGACTCGCGGTACTCCACGCCCTCCAGCGCCTCGTCCTCGGCGCCGAGGGTGTCGGCGACCGCCGGGGACTCGTCGTCGGTGTCGGGGACGTCCAGGGACAGCGTGGAGTACGCGTTGGCGGACTCCAGGCCCTCCAGGACCTCCTCCTCGGAGATCGCGAGCTTCTCGGCGAGCTCGTGAACCGTGGGGGAGCGGCCGTGCAGCTGGGACAGCTCGGCCGTCGCCGTGGTCAGCGCGAGCCGCAGCTCCTGGAGGCGGCGCGGCACGCGGACCGCCCAGCCCTTGTCGCGGAAGTGCCGCTTGATCTCGCCGACGACGGTCGGGGTGGCGTACGTGGAGAACTCCACGCCACGCTCCGGGTCGAAGCGGTCGACGGACTTGATCAGGCCGATCGTGGCGACCTGGGTGAGGTCGTCCAGCGGCTCGCCGCGGTTGCGGAAGCGGCGGGCCAGGTGCTCGACGAGCGGCAGGTGCATACGGACCAGCTGGTTGCGCAGTTCCGCGTACTGGGGGCTGCCCTGGTTCAGCTTGCGCAGCTCGATGAACATGGCACGCGCCCCGCTGCGGTCATGCGGGTCGTGCTGGGTGGCCTGCACGGCCTCCGCGCCCAGCGCGTCGTCCTCGGCGTATCGCTCGTGCTCGCTCATCGTCCCGCCCGTAGCCCTTCCCCGAGCCCTCGCCCCCGCGCGGGTGGCGGGCCCGACCCCGCCGCGTCCCTCCGGAGGCGCGCTCTGCACGGCACCGTCTGGGCCGGCCTGCGCGGAGTCGTCCTCCGGATGCGGTCTGGCCTGCTCGGGGATGCCGTCGATGCCGTCAGCCATGCGTCGGGAAGCATCCGTGGGGCCCGTGGCCCCCGTCGGCAGCTCCCGTGTGCCGCGCTCTTCGTCCCGCACCGGCCCGTCCCCGTTCCTCACGCCGGCCCAGGGCCTGCGCCGCGCTGTTTGTAGAGGCTGATGGACACGGTCTTGTCCTCGTCGACGGCCGAGGAGACCTTGCCCGCCAGGGCCGAGAGCACCGTCCAGGCGAAGGTGTCCCGTGAGGGGGCGTGGCCGTCGGTGGTCGGTGCCGAGACCGTGACCTCCAGAGAGTCGTCGACGAGCCGGAAGACGCAGCTGAGCACGGAGCCGGGCACGGCCTGCTGCAGCAGGATCGCGCAGGCCTCGTCCACGGCGATGCGCAGGTCCTCGATCTCGTCCAGGGTGAAGTCCAAGCGGGCGGCGAGACCGGCCGTGGCCGTCCGCAGCACTGACAGGTAGGCACCCGCAGCCGGCAGCCGGACTTCCACGAAGTCCTGGGTCGCGGGCTCGCCTGCGATCTGGGACACCCTCACCTCCATGGTGGTACAAGCTTTACGGGGCCGAGGGTCGCCCCCCGGGGTAACGCGTTCATGGTTCCGCGGTGACGCTATCGCGCTCCTGACGGTCCTGTCCCCGGGACCCCAACCCCCTGGCGTCACTCACAGTAAAGCTGTGGATACGCTCCGTGTCTAGAGGGTTTGCGGGCCCAAATGGGAAGAGCGCGCGCCGGGTTGACGTACCCCAGCGTCGGACGCTCGAACCGTCGTCGGCCGCGGCCGTATACCGCGTCAGTGCAGTGTCACACGAGAACGTGGTCGACGAAGCACCACCGCCAGTCCTCGCCGGGCTCGAAGGTCCGCATCACCGGGTGACCGGACGTCTCGTGGTGCTCCGTCGCGTGCCGCCCCGGTGAGGAGTCGCAGCAGCCGACGTGGCCGCAGGTCAGACAGATCCTTAGCTGCACCGGGTGTGTCCCGTTCGCGAGACACTCCGGGCAGGTCTCGCTGCGCGGTTCCGGCTCGGGGTGCGGCAGCGCGCCGGCGTGCGTGCACTGTTTCATGATTGCCAGATTACGACGGGCGTGCGGGTGACCGCGCGGAAAAAGAGGGCGGGCGAGGACCATGGACGTGATGCCGCTGCTGTTGCTGGTGGCGGGCAGTGCCGCGGTGGCGGGGGCCGCCCGGCGCACCCCGGTGCCGGCACCACTGCTGCTGGTGGCGGTCGGCCTCGCGGTCTCCTACCTCCCCGGTGTCCCGCACTACACGCTCGACCCCGACATCGTCCTGCCCCTGGTGCTGCCCCCGCTGCTGTACAAGGAGGGCACCGAGAGCTCGTACCTGGACCTGCGGGCCCAGATGCGGCCCGTGGGGCTGTTGTCGGTCGGGTACGTGCTCTTCGCGACCTTCGCCGTCGGCTGGGCCGCCTACCTGGTCGTCCCGGGGCTGCCGCTGCCGGCGGCGCTGGTGCTGGGCGCCGTGGTGGCGCCGACGGACGCGGTCGCGGCCGCGGCGATCGCACGCCGGGTCGGGCTACCGTCGCGGATCACCACCATCCTCCAGGGCGAGTCCCTGCTGAACGACGCCACCGCGATCACCGCCTACAAGGTGGCTCTCGGCGCCGCCGTCGGCGCGGGCGCCACCTGGGCGGGCGGGATCGGCGAGTTCCTGCGGGCGGCGGTCGGCGGTGTCGCCGTCGGACTGGTGCTCATGGTGCCGATCCACTGGCTGCGCACGCACCTCAAGGAGGCGCTGCTCCAGAACACCCTCTCCCTGCTGATCCCGTTCGTCGCCTACGGCGTCGCCGAGCAGCTGCACGGCTCCGGCGTCCTCGCGGTCGTGGTGGTCGCCGTCTACCTCGGGCACCGCGCGTGGGAGGTCGACTTCGCCACCCGGCTCCAGGAGGACGCAGTGTGGCGGATGGTCGCCTTCCTCCTGGAGTCGGCGGTGTTCGCCCTGATCGGCCTGCAGCTGCCGCGGGTCCTCAAGGGCCTCGGCGAGTACGAGGGCGCCGACGCCGCCTGGTACGCGGTCGCCGTCTTCGCCGTGGTCGTCGTGGCCCGGTTCGTGTGGGTGTACCCGGCGACCTTCCTGCCACGCGTGCTCTCCCGGCGCATCCGGGAACGCGAGGACGATCCCACGTGGCGGGCGCCGGCCGTGACGTCGTGGGCCGGCATGCGGGGCGTGGTCTCGCTGGCCATCGCCTTCTCGATCCCGGCCACGGTGCACGGGGGCGCCCCCTTCCCGCAGCGCAACCTGATCCTCTTCCTGACGTTCACCACCGTCATCGGCACGCTGGTCGTGCAGGGCCTCTCGCTCCCGCTGGTGATCCGCCTGATGCACTTCCCCGGCCGCGACCGGCAGGCCGAGACGCTCGCCGAGGCCAACGCCCAGGCGCAGGCGTCCCGGGCCGCCGAGGGGCGCCTGGACGACCTCCTCGTGGACGAGCGCAACGCCCTGCCGCCGCCGCTCGCCGACCGTCTGCGCACCGTCCTGGAGCGCCGGCGCAATGCGGTCTGGGAGCGGCTCGGCCAGGTCAACGCCGTCACCGGGGAGTCCGTGGACGACACCTACCGCCGCCTGTCCAGGGAGGTGATCGGCGTGGAACGCGGGGTCTTCGTACGGCTGCGCGACCACCGTTACATCGACGACGAGATGCTCCGCGCGCTCCTGCGCCGGCTCGACCTGGAGGAAGCGGCCGCCTTCAGGGAGGCCGACTAGCCGGAGCCTGTCCGGCGGATCAGTCCGCAGGCGCGGGCTCGGGGAACGGCCGGCCGGTGACGACCGCCGCGACCGACGTCCCGCGCGCGAAGGCGCCCTCCTCGGCCAGGGCGACGAGTCCGTAGAGCAACTTGGCGACATAGAGACGTTCGACGGGCAGTGCGTGCCGCTGCTCGAAGTCCTCGGCGAAGGCGTCGAGCACCGGGGTCGTCCGGGCGTAACCGCCGAAGTGGAAGCGGTCGTCGAGGGACCAGGTGCCGGTGCGGGCGCCGAAGGCGCGTTCCTGGAGCGCCTGGACGCCGCCCGCCAGGAAGCCGCCCTTGAGCACCGGTATCCCGAGCGCACGCTGCCCGGCGTCCAGTCCCGCGGCGAGTCCGGCGAGCGTGCCGCCCGTGCCGCAGGCGACGGCCACGACGTCGGCACGGCCGCGCAGTTCCTCACCGAGGGCCCGGCAGCCGCGCACCGCCTCCGCGCTGCTGCCGCCCTCCGGGACGACGTACGCGCCCTCGGCACCGGCCGCGCGCAGAATCGCGGCCAGGGTCTCCGGCTCGCTCTTGTGCCGGTACGTCGACCTGTCGACGAAGTGCAGCCGCATTCCGTCGGTCGCGCACCGGGACAGGGAAGGGTTGAGCGGGCGGCCGGCCAGCTCCTGGCCGCGGACCACGCCGGTGGTCGTCAGCCCGAGCAGTCGGCCCGCGGCGGCGGTGGCGCGCAGATGGTTGGAGTACGCCCCGCCGAAGGTGACCAGCGCCCGGCCCCGCGCCGCCTCGATTCCGGGCACCAGCTTGCGCCACTTGTTGCCGATCAGCTCCGGATGGATCAGGTCGTCCCGCTTGAGAAGCAGCCGCAGGCCGAGCCGGGAGAAACGGTCGTCCCTCAGTTCCTGAAGGGGAGACGGCAGGCGCGGGGCGAGCAGGTCGGTGCTGGTCACGCCCCCATTGTCGCCCGGCGCCGATCCGTGGCTACGCCTCCTTCAGCCGCTCGCCGATCGGCTCCCGCAGCCACTCCATCGTGAACCCGCGCGGATCCACCTTGCCCGGCTGCCACTCCAGGTGACCGATGACCGACCGTGCCGACCACGCGTGGTGGCGGCAGACGGCCGCGGCGGCGCGCACGATCGCCTCCAGCTGCGGCTCGGGCCAGGGGTCCTCACCGTCGCCCAGGTTCTCGCACTCGAAGCCGTAGAAGTAGCGGTTGCCGTCGGTGTTCGCCTCGTTGTCCGGCGGCAGCCGCTTCTCGGCGATCACCGCCCGCAGGACGTCGTCGTCGCCGGAGCCGGCGTGGTTGGCGCGGCCGTAGCCGACCAGGTGGACCGTGCCGTCCTTGGTGATCACGCCGTGGCACAGCGGGCCCGGCAGCTCGGTGGTGCCGTCCCGGCACACCTCCACCGTGTGCTTGCTGCCGGTGGTCACCGTGTGGTGGATCATCACGCCGTGGACGGGGCCCCAGGGGCCCTTGTGGTTGCGGTTGTGGTTCGGCCAGTCCCCGACCTCGACGACGGTGACGCCCTCGGCTCGGAGCGCGTCCAGGAACCGGCTCGCGGACATGGGTGGGGCCATGACCGCCTCCTTCGTGCTGTCGTGCCCGGTGGCCGCCGGTCGCGGCCCTCTCGTACGGCTTGCTTCTACCGAAACGGGACGTCTTGGACTACATCGTTCGCACACTGTGCGAGCCGATCCGGACAGGGATCCCGCAGCGCAGGGGCTGGACAGGGTCCCTCTTTCTGCCCAGTAGTGCGATGATCCATTCCCGCTCATTCGGGTAATGGTGCGGGTGCGCTGCGTGATGGAAGGCTCGCTCGTGAGACCGGTGTGCGATTCGGCACCGGGCATACAGGAGAGGGCATTTTCTTATGTCGGTAGGCGATGAGGTCCGCACCGAACAGGGCAAGCCGCAGCAGTCTCTCGGCACGTCGGCGGCGCGGAACCTGGCCACCACGACCAAGTCCGTTCCGCAGATGCAGGAGATCAGCTCCCGCTGGCTGCTGCGGACGCTGCCCTGGGTGGACGTACAGGGCGGCACATACCGGGTGAACCGGCGACTGACCTTCGCCGTCGGCGACGGCCGGATCACCTTTGTGAAGACCGGAGACCAGGTCGAGGTCATCCCGGCCGAACTCGGCGAGCTGCCGGTCCTCCGGTCCTACGAGGACGACGAGGTGCTCACGGAGCTGGCCCGGCGCTGCCGTCAGCGGGACTTCGCGCCGGGCGAGGTGATCGCCGGCTTCGGCAGCCGGACCGACGAGGTGTATCTGCTGGCCCACGGCCGGGTAGAGAAGATCGGCACGGGCCCCTACGGCGACGACGCGGTCCTCGGAGTCCTCGCCGACGGCGCCTACTTCGGAGAGCAGGCGCTGCTGGACCCGGAAGCCATCTGGGAGTACACCGCCCGCGCGGACACCGCGTGCACGGTGCTGATCCTCAGCAGGCAGGACTTCGACCAGGTCGCCGAGCGCGCCGATTCGCTGCGCGAACACCTCCAGCAGCTGCGCTCGCTTCCCGCTCAGCAGACCAACAAGTACGGCGAGAAGGAGGTCGCGCTGGCGGCCGGCCACAGCGGTGAGCCGGACATCCCGCACACCTTCGTGGACTACGAGGCCCGCCCGCGCGAGTACGAACTGAGCATCGCGCAGACCGTTCTGCGCATCCACACGCGCGTGGCCGACCTGTACAACCAGCCGATGAACCAGACCGAGCAGCAGTTGCGGCTCACGGTCGAGGCGCTGAAGGAGCGCCAGGAGCACGAGCTGATCAACAACCGCGCGTTCGGGCTGCTGAACAACTGCGAGTACGACCAGCGGATCCAGCCGCACGACGGCGTGCCCGGCCCGGACGACATGGACGAGCTGCTCAGCCGTCGGCGCAGCACCAAGCTGTTCCTGGCCCACCCGCGCGCGATCGCCGCGTTCGGGCGTGAGCTGAACAAGCGCGGACTGGTCCCCGAGAGCGTCGAGATCGGCGGCAACCGCATCCCCACCTGGCGCGGTGTGCCGATCTACCCGTGCAACAAGATCCCGGTCAGCGAGGCCCGTACGACCTCGATCATCGCCATGCGCACCGGCGAGGACGACCAGGGCGTCATCGGGCTCAGGCAGTCCGGCGTCCCGGACGAGATCGAGCCGAGCCTGTCGGTGCGGTTCATGGGCATCAATGAACAGGCCATCATCAAGTACCTGGTGACGGCGTACTACTCGGCAGCCGTCCTGGTGCCCGACGCGCTCGGCGTGCTGGAAAACGTCGAGATCGGCCGGTGGAGGTGACGTTTCCGCACTTCGCGGCCGTGTTCCCGTCCTTCGGGGCGGGTACATCCTCGGGATATGTGTCCAGCCGGAGCGGAAGCGCCACCGTCCGCGGACTGCGCGAGGGGGACTCATGGCCGAGTTCATGACGGAGACCACACAGCGTTCGCCCGGAGAGTCCCGGTCCGCCGGGGCGGGGGAGGAGCCCGCACCACCCGGACCATGCGAACGGCGGGGGGCCGCCGGTGACGCCGGAGCCGGTCCGCTCGACGGGCACGAGGCGGCGGCACTCCTGGAGCGGACCCGGGCCCTCGTCGACCCCGAACTGCGGGCGGCCGTCGAGTCGCTGCCCGGCCCCATACGCCGGATCGCGCTCTACCACTTCGGCTGGGAGCACGCCGACGGCACCCCCGCGGCAGGACACGCGGGCAAGGCGATAAGGCCCGCGCTGGTTCTCGCCGCGGCCGCCGCGCTGGGCGGGCCGGGGGCGCGGGCGGCGGCCGTCCGGGCTGCCGCCGCGGTCGAACTGGTCCACAACTTCACGTTGTTGCACGACGACGTGATGGACCGGGACACCTCCCGCCGGCACCGGCCCACCGCATGGACCGTGTTCGGCGTCCCCGACGCGATCCTCGCCGGGGACGCCCTGCAGGCGCTGGCCCTGCGGCTGCTCGCCGAGGATCCGCACCCGGCCTCTGCATCTGCCGCGGCCCGGCTCGCCGACTGTGTCGTGGAACTGTGCGCCGGACAGCACACCGACACGGCCATGGAGCAGCGCGCTCCCGGCGAGGTCACCCTGGACGAGGTGCTCGCCATGGCCGAGGCGAAGACCGGCGCGCTGCTGGGCTGCGCCTGTGCCCTCGGCGCGCTGTACGCGGGCGTCGGCGAGGACGATGTGGTGGCGCTGGACGGCTTCGGCCGCCAGGCCGGGCTCGCCTTCCAGCTGATCGACGACGTGATCGGCATATGGGGCGATCCACAGCGCACCGGCAAGCCGGCCGGTGCGGATCTCGCGGTCCGCAAGAAGTCCCTGCCGGTGGTGGCGGCCCTCGCCTCCGGCACCCCGGCTGCGGCCGAACTCGCCGAGCTGTACGGCAAGCCGTACATCGCGGGGGAGGCCGGGGACGGGGGCGAGATCACCCGGACGGCACTGGCCGTCGAGCAGGCCGGCGGCCGGGACTGGGCGCAGGCCGAGGCGGCCGACCGGATGAGCCTGGCGGTGCAGGAGCTGACCCGCGCCGTGCCCGCGCCGGAGGCGGCGGGCGGCCTGCTGGCCCTGGCCGAGTACGTGACCCGACGCACCTCCTGAGGCTCCGGTCCGAGCGGCCGACAACGCTCGCCCCGGTCGCACCCGGAGGCGGACCCGGCGATCTGCGCCGGCCGTCCCTGGCGGCGGCGATCTGTAACTGCCGTCTCTGATGAGCTGCCGTCTCTGATGGCGGCGATCTGTGCCTGCCGTGTCCAGTGGTGACCACCTCGGGGTTGCCGTGCCCGGCGGTGGCGATCTGCGCCTGCCGTGTCTCGCGGAGGCGGTCCCGGGGTTGCCGTGCCCGGCGGGCGAGGAAGGACCCCGGAGCCACCGGGGCCGTGCGGTTCCTGACCCCGCGCGGCCACCGGGGGCTCCGGCCCGGCGTGCCCCCGCACACCCCCACAGTGTGCGGGGGCACTCTGTTCGTGCCGGCCGGTCCGGGGCAGTGCGCCCGTACGGTGGGCGAGCCCCGGTCGTGCTGTGACCCCACCGGACCTCGGCCATTGCGCCGCGGCTCCTGCACGGTGACTACTGCACTCCAGCTCCTGCGCGGGAACCGCCGTCGGCACGGTCCTCTCGACCGGGCCCGTCCGCCTGGATGTCCACCGCGGCGGGCCCGCCGCCTCGGTGTCCACCGCAGGGAAGCGGAAGGTGAGCCCGCCGGCGCCCCACCGTGCCGGCGCCGTGATCCCGGCGTCGACCAGCGCCGCCCGCCGTTCCGGTTCACCCGATATGCGGAATGCCATCTCCCACTTCTCTCCGGTACCGAAAGTGTCCCCGAAACGGCTTGCAACCACTGCAGTTGGAGTACTACAAATGAAGCACTACAAGCGGAGTGGTTGAAGTTCTGCTCCGTGGCCTACGAAAAGGGATCAGCTTGCGAAAGCTCACGTACTTCATCGCCTGCTCGCTCGACGGCTTCATCGGTGACGAGCACGGCGACGCCACCGAGATGCTCCGCTTCATGGACGAGGAGTACTTCGCGTTCCTCAAGACGGAGTTCCCGGAGACCCTGCCCACCCACGGCCGTACGCCTCTCGGCCTCGACCACCTGGAGAACAGGCGGTTCGACACCGTCGTCCAGGGCCGGGCCAGCTACGAGCTGGCGCTGAAGGAGGGCATCACCAGCCCCTACGCCCATCTGCGCGAGTACGTCGCCTCGCGCACCCTGGGCAGCTCGCCCGACCCGCACGTCGAGATCGTCGACGGCGACCTGGTCGGCCGTGTCCGCGAACTGAAGGGGGAGGACGGCGGGTTGGACATCTACCTGTGCGGCGGCTCGCAGCTCGCGGGCGCCCTGCTCGACGAGATCGACGAACTGGTCATCAAGACCTATCCGATCGTCTACGGCACCGGCATGCCGATGTTCGGCACCGGCCTCGACATCAAGGAGTTCACCCTGGACTCCGGATCCGTGCGCACCTTCGGCAACGGCGTGCTCGTGCGGACGTATCACAGGAAGCGCTGACTCCTGGCCCGCCCTACCCTGAGGGTATGGACAGCGAGGAACGCGTCTGTCCCGCCTGCGGACAGCCTGTGGAAACGGTCGTCGGGCGGCACAAGACACTCGGCGCCTGGGTGCCGGTGTGGGGCTCCGGCCCGTGCCGCAACCCCGACTGCGCGGCCTACGGGGAACAGGCCGAACCCGCGGCCCGTGCCGCCGGGACCGCCCAGCCGTACCCCGGGGAATCCGCCGCGGAGAAGCCCTGAGGCCATGCCGGGCATCCCGGCCCGGCTCCCACGCCCTCGGCGGGAGCCGCCCGCCGAGTGGCCCGGAGGCGAACGGGCCGCACCGGGCCCGGCCGGCCCGCGCCGCCCGTGCGTCCGCCGCGGCCGGAACCCTCGGCTCCTCGGCCCGTCGGCCCGTCGGCCCGTCGGCCCCTCGGCTCCTCGGCTCCTCGGCTCCTCGGCCCATCGGCCCATCGGAACGGCGCTATTTGCGGATGCGCGGGGCCCGGCCGAGTCCTTAGCGTGGCCGCATGCCAAAACTTCCGCACATCGTCCACATCACCGAGCGCTCCCAATGGGAGGCGGCCCGCGCCTCGGGCACCTACGAGATGTCCACCCGCGGCCGCACCCTCCAGGAGGAGGGGTTCATCCACTTCTCCACCAGGGACCAACTCCCGCGTATCGCCGCCTTCCTGTACGGCGACTACGAGGGCCCGGAGGAGCTGGTGGTGCTGGTCGTGGACCCGGCCCGGCTCGATGTCCCGCTCAAGTACGAGGCCATGCCGCCCAACGGCGAGGAATTCCCGCACGTGTACGGGCCGGTGCCCGTCGAGGCCGTGGTGGACGTGGAGCCCTGGGGGTGAGCGAACAGGGGGGCGCGCGACGGCGCAGGTGGTGGCGCTGGGTCGTCGGTGCCTGGGCCGTGGCGGTGGCCGCCGGGGGCGGGCTCACCCTGTGGCTCCAGGACTCGGCCCGGCCGCGGGAGCCGTATGTGTGGGACAACGGGGACGCCGAAACCCCACGGAATGTGCACGGCGGTACACCCCGCCCGCTCCACGATCCGCGCGCGGACGACGACGCGTGCCCGCCGAGCCCGCTCCCCGAGCCGACGCAGGGACCGACCCGCCCGGCCGTCGCCTGCGCGTACTTGTCCACGGTCCGCTGACCGCCGCCGACAGCCCCCATGCGTCCGTCCCCTCGGCCGGCGGAGTCATGAACTCGCCCCGCTCACCGCGCGGTTCGGAGGGCCGTGTGCCGGTGGCGGCGTCCAGAAGAAACGGCCTGGGCGAGGCGGGTGGCGGGGCGGCCGACGAAGGCGCAGGTCCATCGCCCGGTGTTCGTGGTGGTGGGGTGGGGGGATCGCAGGCAGCCGTCCCCGCCGCACCGGCGGAAGGTCGGTCGCACCGGCGGAAGGTCGGTCGCACCGGCGGAAGGTCGGTCGCACCGGCGGAAGGCCGGTCGGTGAATGGGCGGAAGGTCGGTCGGCGGGTCGGCGGAAGGTCAGTCCGCGGGCCGCTGCAGGAACCGCAGCATGTTCCCGGCCGGGTCCCGGAAGGCACAGTCGCGCACCCCGTACGGCTGGTCCGTCGGCTCCTGGAGCACGTCGCCTCCGGCCTCCCGGACCCGTTCGTACAGCGCGTCGCAGTCGGCGGTCGTGAAGATGACACCGCGCAGCAGTCCCTTGGCGAGCAGCTCGGCGATCGCCTGCTTGTCGGCCGGGGAGATGTCCGGGCTCGCGCCGGGCGGCTCCAGCACGATCTCCACGTCCGGCTGGAGCGGCGAGCCCACGGTGACCCAGCGCATACCCTCGAAGCCCACGTCGTTGCGGACCTCCATGCCGAGCACGTCACAGTAGAAGTGGAGCGCCTTGTCGTGGTCGTCCACGGCGATGAAGCACTGCTTGAGTTTCAGGTCCATGGCTTCACGCTAGGCCCAGTCGGGCCGCCGTGCGCGCACGTCACGCACCGGCCCACCGGCGCCCGGGACCTCTTCGGACCGGCCCCGCGGCTCAGTACGGCCGACGGCGCGGGCGGGTGAACGCACGGGCCACGCAGGACGGGATCACCGCGCTCTCCTCATGGGGGCCGGCCCGGTAGGCACTCGGGGTCCGGCCCACCAGCTCGGTGAACCGGGAGCTGAAGGAGCCGAGGGAGGTACAGCCGACGGCGAAGCACACCTCGGTCACGGTGAGATCGCCGCGGCGCAGCAGCGCCTTGGCCCGCTCCACCCGGCGCGTCATCAGATAGCTGTACGGCGTCTCCCCGTACGCCTTGCGGAAGCTGCGCTGGAAGTGGCCGGGCGACATGTGGGCGCCACGGGCCAGCTCGGTCATGTCGAGCGGCTCGGCGTACTCGCGGTCCATGCGGTCGCGCACCCGCCGCAGCCGTACCAGGTCCTCCAGGGTCATTCACTCAGCTTGGCACAGCAGCTTTCGCGCAGGCAGGCCGTCGGGTGCTTCCGTGCCCACGGGCGTCGGGTGCTCCCGCGCGGGCGAGTCCTCGGATGCCTTCGCGTAGACAAGCCGTCGGGTGCTTCCGCGCAGGGGGCTCCGGACCGGTCCCCCCGGACAGGGCTCCGGACGGGACAGGTCCCCCGGGCAGGCCGCCGGACGCGTCCGCGCGGTCGGACACCGAACTGTTTCACACAGGACCGCACAACACAGTTCCCCGGTTTCGGCACCGCCTTCGCCTTCAGTTCGCCGGGCATTGGCCTGCGCTTGCTTCCCTCGGGGGAATGGACCACATCACGTTCCTCGTGGCGGTCGTCATCGTCACGGCGTTGGCCTTCGACTTCACCAACGGATTCCACGACACGGCGAACGCGATGGCGACGTCCATCGCGACCGGGGCGCTGAAACCGCGGACGGCCGTTCTGGTGAGCGGCGTACTGAACATCGCGGGTGCCTTCCTGTCCACCGAGGTCGCCAGGACGATCTCCGGGGGGATCGTGGACGACACGCTCGTCTCCCCGGCGATGATCTTCGCCGGACTGGTCGGGGCGATCCTGTGGAACCTCCTGACCTGGCTCGCCGGGCTCCCGTCCAGCTCGTCGCACGCCCTGTTCGGCGGTCTCGTCGGGGCCGTCTGGGTCGGCGCGGGGTCCGACGGCGTGCACTTCGACCAGGTTGTCGAGAAGGTGCTGATCCCCGCGGTGGCCTCGCCGGTGGTGGCCGGTGTCGCGGCGCTGACAGCCACCTACCTCGCCTACAGGCTCACCGAGCGGGCCCGCAGGGATTCGGTGACCAGGGGCTTTCGGATCGGCCAGATCGCCTCGGCCTCCCTGGTCTCGCTGGCGCACGGCACCAACGACGCCCAGAAGACGATGGGCGTCATCACCCTCACCCTGATCTCGGCGGGCGCCCTCGGGCACGACGCCGGCCCCCCGGTCTGGGTGATCGGCTCGGCGGGTCTCGCCATCGGCCTCGGCACCTATCTGGGCGGCTGGCGGATCATCCGCACGATGGGCAAGGGCCTCACCGAGATCCAGTCCCCGCAGGGCTTCGCCGCCGAGACGGCGTCCACGACCGTGATCCTCATCTCCGCCCACCTCGGCTTCGCCCTGTCCACCACCCAGGTCGCCTCGGGCTCCATCCTCGGCGCCGGTCTGGGCCGCCGCCTGGCGGAGGTCCGCTGGGGCGTCGCGGGCCGCATGGTGGCCGCCTGGCTCATCACCCTGCCCGCCGCGGCGCTGGCCGGCGGGCTGGCCGCGAGCGTGGTCAAGCACGGCGGCAACGCCGGTACGGCGGTCATCGCCCTGGTCGCACTCGCGCTCGCGGCGGTCATCGTCCTCGCCTCGCGCCGCAACCCGGTGCACGCCGACAACGTCAACGACCACCACGAGGTCACCCTCCGCACCACCGCGCCGGCCGACGTCGACACGGCCGCCTGAGCCAAGGAGAGCCCCCATGCATCTCGACTGGACCGCACTCGGCCAGGTCACCGCGGTGAGCATCGGCGTGACCGTCGCCGTGGTCGCCGTCTTCGCCCTCGGCGTCCTCGGCCTCGCCCGGACCGACGACTCCGCCGGACACCCGGACGGCGCCCGCAGCCTGGGCCTCGCCCAGGCGGGGCTGTGCTTCCTGGCGTGCGCGGCGGTGGTGGCGTACGGGATCTACCTGATCGTGCCGCAGTTCCACTGAGACGGGCGGAGGCGGACGGGACGGCACCTCTGATGACGCAGGGCCTGCGGGTCGACCACACCGACCACGACGACCCCGTCCTGATCCGGCCCGACGGCACCCCGGTGGACACCTGGCGGGAGAACTACCCGTACGACCACCGGACGGAGCGCAAGGAGTACGAGTGGCACAAGCGGCTCCAGCAGACCGAACTGCTGAAGCTGCAGAGCTGGATCAAGGAGACGGGGTGCCGGCTCGTCGTCGTCTTCGAGGGACGGGGCGCGGCCGGCAAGGGCGGCACCATCAAGCGGTTCACCGAGCACCTGAACCCGCGCGGCGCGCGCGTGGTGGCACTGGAGAAGCCGACCGAGTGCGAGCGGGGACAGTGGTACCTGCAGCGGTACGTCGAACACCTGCCGACCGCGGGCGGGACAGTCCTCCTCGACCGCTCCTGGTACAACCGCGCCGGGGTGGAACGGGTGATGGGCTTCTGCTCTGACGACGAGTACCGCCGGTTCATGCGCCAGGCCCCGCTGTTCGAGCGGATGCTCGTCGACGACGGCATCGACCTGGTCAAGTTCTGGTTCTCGGTGTCCCGGGGCGAGCAGCGCACCCGCTTCACGATCCGTCAGGTCGACCCGGTACGGCAGTGGAAGCTCAGCCCGATGGACCTGGCCTCCCTGGACCGCTGGGACGACCACACCGCCGCGAAGGCCGCGATGTCCCGTGAGACGGACACCGAGCACGCCCCCTGGACCGTGGTGAAGAGCAACGACAAGAAGCGGGCCCGGGTCGAGGCGATGCGCAGCGTACTGGCGCGCTTCGCGTACGCCGACAAGGACGAGGAGGGGGTCGGCACACCCGACGCCCGCATCGTCGGCGTGGCGGCGGGCCTGCTGGAGGCGGGGGAGGACGACCGGGACCATCCCTAGGGGCGAGCACCCCCAGGTCGGTGACCTGCGGCGACGGCTCCCGCGCGGCACCGACCCGCAGACGAGCGGCCGGCAGGGCGGCCCGAAGCCGGGGTGCCCCTTGCGTCCGGCTCGGACGATTCGGCGTCAGTGTGCGATGGGGTGCGACGGTCTTGAGCGGGTGTCTTGCGGACTGTGTGCGGACTGCTGTCCCGTTCGGGGGACAGAGGTGGCTGACGCCGGACCGTTGGGGCGCCGTATCGTCTCGTTGCGACATCGGCCGGAGAGCATGTGTGTGGGTGTGCCGACTGTCCTGTCATGTCGGGAGCCTGCCGCGCTGGTAATGGGGGCGAAGCGACACGATCAGGGCACAAGACACTAGCCTCGGGCCATGGTCACGCGCACCCGGCTGTATCACGACGGCACTCTCGTCCTGGAGGACTTTCCCGCCAGTGACGTCTCCGGGCTGCTCGCTGATCCGGCGTCGGTGGTGTGGCTGGACCTGTACCGGCCCGGGCCCGCCGAATTCACCATGCTCGGCGAAGAGTTCGGCATCCACGAACTGGCTCTGGAGGATGCCGCACAGCGTGGGCAGCGGCCGAAGCTCGACCGCTATCGCACCCACGAATTCCTCAGCGCCTATTCCGTCACCGCCGGCCCGGACGGTGTGGAACTGTCATACACCGAGATCGCCGTGTTCCTCACCGGCCAGGCGATGATCACGGTCCGCAAGGACGACGGGTTCGACATCGAGAACGTCGTCGCCCGCTGGGACGAGAGCCCGGATCTGGCCGGCCATGGCGTCGGATTCCTGCTGCACGGCCTGCTCGACCATCTCGTGGACGGCCACTTTGCCGCGGTCCAGCGACTGGATGACGGCATCGAGGAGCTGGAGGGTCTGCTCTTCGCGGCCGGACGTCGTCAGATCGAAGCCGTGCAGCGCCGGGCTTTCGTGCTGCGCAAATCGCTCGTTGAGCTGCGCCGCGTCGTGCTCCCGATGCGTGAGGTGGTCAATTCGCTCATGCGCCCCGGCCTGCATGTGATCACCGAGCCTCTCGTCCCCTATTACCAGGACGTCTACGACCACGTGCTGCGTGCCACCGAATGGACTGAATCACTGCGGGACCTGGTGGCCTCGGTCATGGAGACGAACCTCTCGGTCCAGGCCAACCGCATGAACCTGATCATGAAGAAGGTGACGAGCTGGGCCGCGATCATCGCCGTACCCACCGCGATCACCGGCTACTACGGCCAGAACCTCCCCTACCCCGGTTTCGGCCGCCAGTCCGGATTCATCACCTCCGCTGCCGTCATCGTGGCCCTGTCCGCCGTGCTGTATCTGACGTTCAAGCGCAAGGACTGGCTCTGACCAGTCACTCCCGAGCCAGGGAAATAGCTGGTCATGCGCACTTTTTCGGGCTCCGGAGCGGAGTAGAGTGAAGTAACCGGGAGTTTTTCGCACGCCGGTTCGCCTGTGGTGTCGCTCCCGGTGATGAACAACGCCGGGCTGTCGCAGACGAGCCCGGGGGCAGGTCCGCGCCATGACCGTGACCATCAACCGTACGACAACGAGTGAGCGCGCACCCTCGCCGCCGGCCCGCCTCTCGCTGACGCCGGCGCGCCCGGTTCCGGGCCGGCTGCAAGGCGCCGGAGGCCGGGAAGACGCAGAGGGCGTCGATGCCCGAAGCCGGGAAGAAGCTTGGGAGACCGACTGCGGGGCAGCTCGGGCGTCGCCCCTGCGGCGGCCCATGGGATCGCCAGGGCGGGCGTCCGCCCTCCGGCCAACGGATGTGAGAGAACCATGACTCTCATCGCAGTGGCTGTGTTGCTTGTCGTGATCGCCGTCGGAGTCGTTCTCATCCACCGGCTCAACGCTCAGCACAACGAACGGATTGCTGCCTTCCACTACAGCGATGCTCTGCCGGGGATCGGCCGCCGGCTCCGGAGGCACCGCCGGCCGGCGGCGGACGGGACCGCCGACACGCCTCACCACGACAGCGGCCGCGGATGACATCGACTTCGGCCCGACCGCGGGCGGTAGAGGAAGGCACGTCATGGCGATATTGCGAGACCGGAAGACGTACCGCGAGAGGATCATGCGGGCTGTGTACGAAGCTGCCGAGGGCAATCGGCTCCTGGGCGTCGACGGGGTGAAGCTCCGCAACGACCTCGGTATCCCTGAGCAGGACATGGCCGCTGCCTGTATGTACCTGGCGGGTGAAGGCTGGGTCGTCGTGGACTGGGCGAGGGGCAACACGCCCGCGATGATCACGCTGACGCACCAGGGGATCCGACAGATGGAGACAGAAGAGGAAGGCCGTGGCTGAGCCGCCGCGTCGGCTTCTCGGACCGAAGTGAACCTTCGCAAGGATTGCTTATGTCGGAGAAATCCCTTTGGCGTAATATGGAAAGCGGGTCGGCGCACGCTCACGTGCAATGACCCGGAAGGGCGGCTCCGGCGGGTATACGCCGGAGCCGTTGCCTGTTTCCGTAACCGCTCTGCGGCGAAGCGCTCGCGCGAGCGTCGTGCGGAGTACGGTGAGGTGGCAAGGTCACTTCGTGCGGCGGTCGCACGCCCTGCGGTCGCACTGCTCTCTGCGGACGGGCGGACACCATGGCCGACTCCGACACCCCCGACCTCCCCAGGCTCCTGCCGGACGCCGTCCACGGGTCGGTGAAACCCGGGACGGCCCTGCTGAGGCTGGAGACGACACACGCACGCGAGGGAATCCTGGACGGCGCATGGTGGCCGCGGTCCCGGGACATCGGTGCCGAGCTCCCCTCGCTGATCTCCGCGTTGACCGAGCATCTCGGACCTGTCACCCGGGTCGGTCTGGACGGCAGTGCCTGGGACGAACTGCCGACCCGGGTGATGGTCGACGGCCGAGTAGTCCGCATCGATTCCTTCCCGGTCGGTGACGACACCGTCCTCATCACCCGGGGCGACCGGGACCATTTCTCCCTGATGCTGGTCCCTCCGGACACGACGCTCGACGCGGCACGCGCCGCGATGGCCAGGGCCGTACGGGCAGACAACGTCACCGAGGCCAAACAGATCCTCATCGATACGGGCAGCGACACGCCGCCTACGCCGGCCTGACACATCCGTCCCAGATCGACTCCCCGTCGGCCTGGATGCTAGATGCGGGCGAACTTCTGCGTCTGCTGGGCGAATTCCTGGGCCATGGCGGCGCTGACCGTGGGCTTGGTGTCGCGGATCGTGTCCAGGTAGTCGTCGGTGGTGGGGGCGGTCCGGGTTCCGGTGTCGAAGGTGCGCTCGAACTGGGCCTGGGAGACGGTGCGCGCCGCGTGGGCGATGTCGGCGGGGGTGAACCCCTCGCTGGCGGACGCAAGAACCGCGCTGCCAGCCCGCGCGCCCGCTCGGGTCAGGTAGCTCTCCCACAGTGCGGTCCTGGCGGTGTGGTCGGGTGGGCCGATCGGCAGCACGTAGTCGAAGCGGCCGTGCCGCAGGAACGCGGAGTCGAGCGTGGTCACGTTGTTCGTGGCACAGACGAGCAGCCGTCCGTCCTGGCTTCGGAACCGGACGATCGCCTTGAGCAGTTCGTTGACGACGCCGACCGCGGTCGCGTCCGCGCCGCCGCGTTCGCCGGCGATCTCCTCGACCTCGTCGATGAAGACGAGGACGTGGTCGAGTTGTGCGATCTCGTCGAAGCGCCGGTTCAGCCCGGTCGCCAGGCCGTACTCGGCGGCCAGACGTGCGGGGAACAGTTCGAGGAAGGGCCATCCCAGGCGGCTGGCGATCGCGTGCGCGAACGTGCTCTTGCCGGTCCCGGGCGGGCCGAACAGCATCACCGCCCGCGGCGGCGCGGTGGGAAGCGGCCGCGGCCCCCGTCGCGGTGGTCACGTCGTTCGCCGACGGTCGGAGACTTGGAGAGTGGTGGTCCCGCAGGGGGCCGTGCCGCGTCGGTGCCGCTGCGCGGGCCGCCGGGCAGGGCGCGACCGTACCGGTGCACGGCGATCCTTTCCGCGTGCTCGATGTTGAGCCGGTGGATCACGAACGCGGCCGCTGCGATGAGGACCAGGAAGGCGCCGATCGTCAGGAAGGTGTTCACGGCGGCTGTCTCACATGCCGATGATCAGGCGACTGATGCGACCGGTCTGTGCCGGAACGGCCGCAGAGGAGGGGCCGCCCTCGTACTTCCCTGCCTCGTCCGGTACTAGTGACCGGTCGGCAGCGGAGACGGCGTGCCGGGTCTCGTCAGCGGCGATGAGAGCGCTTGCGGTCAGCGGCGGACCGTCGTAGTCGGACGCGGCCGCCATCAGGCGGGCCGCCGACTCCGCCCCGGTCTCGGGTGGGATGACCAGCAGATCCCAGCGGCCGGTGCCGTAGGAGAGCAGCAGCAGCTTGTGCGGGTCGATCTCCGGGGTGAACCAGCCGACCCTGACGACATGACCGCCCACGGGAATCTCGTGCGGGATGACCGGCCAGTACTTCGGGTTGACGGCGATGCGGGTGATGCGGCCCCACAAGGGGTCCAGCACATCGGTCAGTGCGGGCAGCTCGCTCAGCAGGTCCCGGGAGCGGGGCCACCAGGCACCGTCCAGGAGTCCACGGGACGTGCCGTCGGTCTTCAGCGCGAGACGCGCGGCCGGGGCTGCGACGGGCTCGTGGTGTGGCAGGGGTTGGTGCAAGGTCGCCGACATGATGCGGACCTGTCTCCGGGCCGCCTTCGCGGCGCCCCGGGTTTCATCTCTCGCCGGGTCGTTCTCGGCGATTCATGACAACCGGGCCGGCCGTGACCGGCCCGGGGTTGGGTCCGCATCATGACCGCGACCATTCTGTCGACGCTCGCGGTCGGGGAGCGGCCCCTTTCTTCGTTGCCACCCCGACTCCTGCTGGCACCCGCCGAGACGGCCCCGGCCCTGATCGACGGTGCCTGGTGGCCCCGCTCCCGCGACCTGAAGGCGGGGCTTCCGGCGCTCATCGAGGTCCTCGACCCGCTGTGGGGGCGGATCACCCGAGTAACGGTGAACCCCGCGTTCTGGCCGGTCATCCCGCGAAAGGTGCCCGTCCACGGGCACGTGGTGCATGTCGGCTGGTTCGAGGCCGAGCAAGACCCGCACAAGCTGCTGCTGCTCTCCTACACCGTCGGCCGCTGGGACCTGCTCGTGGTCCCACCGGAGACAGAGCCGGCCACCGCGGCCCGGCTGATGGCCATGGCCACCGACCCGTCGCGGAGCCTCACGGCTACCGGCCTCATCCATGAGGCCGAACGCTTCCGGACCGCGGCAGAGGCAGAGGCCGACTCGGACTCGTTCCGGGAGGCGTTCTGGGACTCCGAAGGCGGACATGACGCCCACCACCCGGACTCACGTGCTCCTGGCAGAGCGGTCATCGGTCACGTGCCGACCCCGCCAGAAGGAGTGTGAGAGGCATGGACACCTTCGCGACGGTGAGCGTGCTCCTCGCGATGCTCGTCTTGGGTGTGATCGTGATCCAGCTGTTCACCGCGAGCCACGATGGTCGCATGGCGACCTTGCCGTCCGGCCGTCCCCGGCGGTGGCGGCTATGGCCGTGGCACCGTACGGAGAAGTGAACCCGCCCATGGAGGATCGCGGAGCCGACTGCGCCGGCAGGGGGTTCGCGGGCAGCGGCGAGAGTGGAACGGGTTGCGTGCCGTAGGCCATGTCCATGGTGGTGCGGCTGTCGGCTCACTCCAGGATGGCGAGGTGGTCGGCGGCGCCCCCGCGCCACTCGATCAGGAAGAGGGTCGCGTCGTCGCTGGTGCGGCCGCCCCGTTGCTGCTTCAGAGCGTGGGAGAGTGCGCGCACCACCGCGCGTACTCCCTTCTCTGTGTGTTCGATGCGGTTGACCCAGTGGATGAGTTGTTCCTCGCCGAACTGCTCTTCACCGGCTTCGTGTTCCTCGATCAGGCCGTCGGTGAAGCACAGCACCCGGTCGCCGTGTTGGAGCATCTGCTCGCTGATCCTGGGCTCTTCACCGCCGAAACCGACCGGCAGGGTGGTCGGGCCTGTCAGTTGCCGGACGACCTGGTGGTTGCGGATCAGCAGCGGTGCGGGGTGGCCCGCGTTGACCCACTGCAGGTGGCCCGTTGCGATGTTCAGCCGCATCATCTGCGCGGTGACGAAGTGGTCGGGCCCGAACTGGTCGGCGATGGCCCGGTCCATGAACGCATAGATCTCGGACAGGCCGATGCCGGCACGTCTGGCGTGCCGGTAGGCCCCGACGGCGACGGTCGCCATAGTGGCGGCGTCCAGGCCGTGGCCCATCGCATCGACGATGGCCAGGTGCAGGATGTCCTCGTTGAGGGCGTAGTCGAAGCTGTCGCCTGCGACGCTGTAGGCGGGCTCCAGGATTCCGGCCACCGCTGTCTGGGGGACGGACATCGCCAGCGGCGGCAGCAGGGACCACTGGATCTCCGCGGCCACGCTCATCGGTTCGCGGCGCCGGGCGAGGAAGAACTGGTCGGTGTAGCTGTGCTTGGTGACCAGCATGTCGGCGACCAGACCGGCGAGTCTGCGCAGTAGCCGCCGGTCGTCGTCATCGACGGTGTCCAGGGTGAGGCCCATCACTCCCACCTGGTCGCTGCCGTCCAGCAGCGGTAGGTACATCCGGACGCCGTCGGACTGCGGCACCTCGACAGTGGTTGCCTGCAGGAAGGCCATGCCGGAGGGAGAGTCACTGATCGGCTCGGGCTCGCCGACCATCAGCCGCCGACCCGGCAGCGGTACCAGCACCAGCTGGCCATAGTCCTGCAGCAGGATCGAGACGTCGCGACCACCGACCCTGGCCACCTCTTCCGCGATCAGCGGGGCGATCAGCTGCGGCGGCATCTCGTGTGCCCGGTCCAGCAGCACCCCCAGCAGCCGCTCACCGAACCCTTCGGAACGGTCAATCATGCCGTTGTCCGGTCGCCGATCACCTTGTGCCATGGCCGCGCCCTTGCACCGGTGTCCTCAAAGTCTCGGTCACAGTGTCCCTGCCGACATCGTGCTGCGGATGCAGCGCCGGCTCCGACACGCTCGGGCCATCCGGCGGTGATGGCCGATCCGCTCGACCCTCTCACGTGATCCGTACACAGGGCTCCTGACGCGACCGTGATCAACCCCTCCAGAGTGACGCGGCCGACCAACCCAAAGTGCCCATTACGTCAAACGTGGCATGTCATAGGTGATCAGGACAGCTGGCTTTCAAACCCGTTGTGCACCAAATCCCCCATGGAGCGGCACCACACTTCGGGGGCTGTCCGAACGACTCCAGCGCACGGCCGTCCTTGCGACCTCCCCTGCCGCCCACCCTCCGGAGCTGCCGACGGACGTGACCGAACTGTCCGCCGCACACGACGCCGCCGTCGCAGACCATTGTCGCCTTACAGGGAGCGCACGGCCCACACACACTTGCCGGGGCCCTGGCGTTCCTCCACGCCTCAGTGGTCGGCGACGGCCGAGACGAGCAGTAGGCCGCGACCGCTGGCGGCGCCGGCCGGTACGGGTCGTCTGCGGGGTGGGGCGTCGCCCCTGTCTGTACTTCGATGCGGAGTTGGAGATCGTCGAGCGTGACGCGCACCAGGACCAGTCCGCCGGCGGGGGCTCCGTGCGGGATGGCGTTGGCGGCGAGTCCGGAGACGCACAGCTGGACGTCGTCGAGGCGTTCGGTCCGGCCCCATTGGACAAGGGTCTCGGCGACGCATGTCCGGGCGACGCCTCGTGTGGTCCGGCGTCGGTCGAAAAGCCTCGTGCGGTGCTGGAAAGCGCCACCCATGTCAGGTGCCGGAGCGAGGGGAGCCGGCTTGTCGGCCAGTGTGCTGGGCATGGTCAACAGCCAACTGTCGGCCACCATCGTGCGTCGGCTGATCACTCCTGGCGGCAGCCGCCCGCGATGGCCGCAAGCCCGTCGAGCTGCCCCGCATGGTGACCCACGGCCTGCGCCACTTCTTCGCCTCCGCCCTCATCGCCGGCGGAGCAAGCGTCAAGCATGTGCAGCTGGTTCTCGGCCATGCGTCCGCCGTCATCACGCTGCGGATCTACGCCCACCTGTGGCCGGGCGAAGAAGACCGCACCCGGACCGTCATGGACGCCATGCTCGGCGGCCTGCGGACCGGGTGCGGACAGGTAGGCGATACGACCCGCGAAACCGCAGGTCAAACGGCCTAGCCAAAGATCAGGCCTTCTTGGTCTCCCAGAAGATGCGGTCGATCTCGGCGATGAGCTCCAGCGCCTTCTCGCCCGTCTTCGGGTCCGTCGACGCCTTGGCGGCCGAGAGGGCCTTCAGGGTGTCGTTGACCAGCTGGTGCAGCTGCGGGTACTTCTCGAAGTGCGGGGGCTTGAAGTAGTCGCTCCAGAGCACGGAGACGTGGTGCTTGGCCAGCTCCGCGCGCTGCTCCTTGATGACGGTGGCACGCGCCTGGAAGTGCGGGTCGTCGTTGGCGGCCATCTTCTCCTGAACGGCCTTCACGGACTCCGCCTCGATGCGGGCCTGGGCCGGGTCGTACACGCCGCAGGGCAGGTCGCAGTGCGCGCTGACCTTGACCTTGGGGGCAAACAGGCGGGAAAGCATGGAGCATTCCTTCCTCGTGATCGTCTTCTCAGGTGGGACATTACTCCCTGAGGGACGGGTTTTCGCGAGTGCCCCCTAGGGCTTAGGACAAAAGTCCAGGGTCAGACTGAGACTGGTGGAGGAACGGACCGGGGAGGTGCCGGGGATGCCGGAGCTGTCGCAGGAGACCGAGCGGGGGAGGACGGGAGCACTCTTCGGACTGGCCGAGGTGACCGGCCCGTCCATGGTGCCCACGCTGCATCACGGGGACCGGCTGCTGGTGCGGTACGGGGCCTCGGTCAGGCCGGGGGACATCGTCGTCCTGCGTCATCCCTTCCAGCAGGACCTGCTGGTCGTCAAGCGTGCCGTGGAGTTGCGCGAGGGCGGCTGGTGGGTGCTCGGGGACAATCCGTACGCGGGTGGGGACAGCACCGACTACGGGGTCGTTCCCGAGGAGCTGGTCCTCGGCAGGGCGCGGTTCAGGTACCGGCCGCTGAAGAGCGGTCAGCGCTCACCGGTGGCGCTGGCGCGCTGGATCTTCTCGGCCGCCAGGCCGCTGCTGCCCGACCGGTCGGCCTCCAGGCGCTTGCGGGCCCGGTAGGCGGCCACGTTGGCGCGGGTCGCGCAGCGGTCCGAGCAGTAGCGCCGGGAGCGGTTCGTGGACGTGTCGAGATAGGCGTTGCGGCACGGGGCGGCCTGGCACAGGCCCAGGCGGTCCACGCCGTACTCGGTCAGGTGGAAGGCCAGGCCCATCGCCGCGATCGCCGCGTAGCCGGCGGTGGCGTTCGACGGGTGGTCGGCCAGGTGCATGTGCCACAGGGGGCGGCCGTCCTCGTCGCGGTGGTCGTGGCCGGAGATCTGGGGGCTGACCGGGAACTCCAGGAGGAGCGAGTTCAGGAGGTCCACGGCGAGCGTCTCGTCGCCCTGGTCCGCCGCCTCGAAGACCCCGCGCAGCCTGCCCCGTACCGAGCGGAAGCGCGTGACGTCGGTGTCGGTGGCGCGGCGGGCCGCCGACGAGTTGGCGCCGAAGAGGTCGCGGATGGCCTCGACCGAGGTCAGCGAGTCCTTGCCCCGGGCCGGGTCCTCGCTGTTGACGAGACGTACGGCGTAATCCGAGTAATAGGCCAGTTCCACTTGTAATCCTTACGAGGGCGCTCTATGGTCGTGTCTGCGGTCGGGTAACAGCCGGTCGTACCTAAAGGGTATTACGTGCCGGTGAGGGGACGGGGATTTCATGACGACCGGTACCGGAACCGACTGGGCCGCCTGGCAGGAGAGCTGGGACCGGCAGCAGGAGTGGTTCATGGCGGACCGCGAGGAGCGGTTCCGGATCATGCTCGATATGGTCGAGGCGCTTGTCGGCACGGCTCCGCGCGTGCTCGACCTCGCCTGCGGCACCGGCAGCATCACCGCCCGGCTGCCGGCCCGGTTCCCCGGAGCCACCAGCACCGGGGTCGACCTCGACCCGGCGCTGCTCGCCATCGCGCACGGCACCTTCGAGGGGGGCGACCGCGTCTCCTTCGTCACCGCCGACCTCAAGGACCCCGAGTGGACGGCGAAACTGCCGTACGACTCCTGCGACGCGGTCCTGACCGGGAGCGCTCGTTAACCACACGGTACCGATGTCCGCCTTCTGGAGTATGGCTGTTCCCCTCAGCGATCATCCTGGATGCATGAGTGCGCCCCGTCCAGCAGGAGCCGGACGGGGCGTGGTGGTTGTCGGCCAGATCCCTGGGGGGGTTCAGCTGCGGTGGTGTGGCGTTGCATCGCCCTGGGTTCAGCAACGGGTCTCAGCTTGTTCCTTGGAACTCAAACACGATCTTGGACGCGAGATTAGTGAGGTACGCCGGTCGGATGCGGCTGGGACGCAGATGTTCTCTACGTTCGGTACGTCTCATGAGACATCCATGAGGACGAGGCATCCCAGCTCGGATTTCTGCAGCACTCGAGGAGTCTTCGCAGTTCGAGGAAGCGGCATTGAGACACTGGCCCCGCCGTGCTACCTGATCTGCCGGCGAGGCATGAGCCGCGCTCCTGCAGCCGCACTGGGCGGCGCCGAGTTCCACGGCGCCCCTGCCGGCGAGCGCAAGCCCACTACCTCGCACGCCATCGCCGCCCGCCTCGCGGGTCAGCCGTCATGTTGTCGGCTCGCCTTCGTCGGCCACCGCTGCTCCCTCCCCTGGCGGAAGACTTTCACGGGCGCGCACCATGTCGGCACGCGCATGAACAAGGAGAGCAAGTGCCTTCAGAACACCTGCGATGCTGAGGCCAACGGCTGTCGTCAGCCCGCCGATCGCAGTAATGATCTGCGCGGTGTCCGACGGGCTGAACTGCCCGTGCTGGGTGCTTTCCAGTACGCTGCGTGTGGCAAGGGCGGAGATGGCGTACCCGACCACCGCCAGGGCAAAGAGCCCAGCCACAGCACAGGCTTCCGCCCTCCCGACGGCTTTGCGTACTCGTCGGAGGCGCCGCACCCGCTCACGCTGCCTGGCCTGCTCCTCCTCCCGCTGTGCTTCACGATACTGGCGGGCTACAACGGCAGACCACACGAGATCACCTGATCCTGACGGAAAGCTGAGCCAGGTCATGCCTTTTGACGATGCATCACCTTGAGCGCGGTCCATCTCCAGCTCGACCTCCGTGCCGCCCTCCGGCACCGCGCGCAGCCGCGCCGTGCCGCCGTTGCGCTGCATCCGGCCGGTGATCGATTCTCTGACCCCCATGCGGTCGGCGGGTATCGAGTCGAGGTCGAAGCCCGGGCCGCGGTCGCGCACGGCCACGATGACCGTCCTACCCTCGACTTCCGCGTAGACCTGCACGGCGCCGCCCTCGCCACCGTGTTTGGCGGCGTTCACCATCGCCTCGCACGCGGCCTGCATCTGCGCATTGAGCTTCTCGTCCAGGACGCAGTCACCGACGACCACGACCTCGATGGGGACGCCGTAGTGGCCCTCGACCTCGGCGGCGAGCAGCCGCACCGCATCGGCCATCGTCGCCGGCCCCTCGTCCCGGCTTCCCATGCCCCTCATCATGCCGCTTGACCGTGACTGGTGGTAGTGGCCTCGAGCAGTGTGACGAAAGGGCTCTTTCGTCCTGGGTATTCAGCGGAATTGGGTGATCTGACGCCCCGACAGCTGCAAGGTGACGTTGACCTGCAAGGATGCGAGTGGCCAGAGCGAATCCCCTGCAGTGGCTCTGTCCGCGCGATCGGGCAGCAGTTGTTCACCACTGCGGGAGGCACTTGGCCGGCGACACCGTTCGAATCAGCGGTCGATCGTGGTGACTGTGCCGTCCAGTCGCAGATCGATCTCGTGGTCGGTGTACCACTGCGAAGGGTGCACGAAGATCGCCTCGTCCTGCCTCTCCGTGCGGTCGCCACCCCGGTCGTGCGGGCGGCCAACGCGGCCGGGAGAGGCGATGGCACGGAGCAACGCGATGTCCGATCTGCAACAGGGCTGCCGTGCAGGCCATGGCGGGCCTTGGTGATAGCACGGTCAGAAGCCGGGGGCGGAGCCGACGAAGACCCACAAGGCGGCTGTGTACCACAGCAGTGCGATGGCGGTGACCAGGGCGCCGCCTGCGGCCGGAAGCGCCCAGCCGGGCAGTTGGCGGCTGCGTACCACCAGCACCTTGGCGACGAACGCGCCGTACAGGACGCAGCCCGCGATGGAGTGCACCGCCACTCGGCTGCTCGTGAACTCGACTCCGTAGGCGGTGATGCAGTGGTAGGCGATGGGCAGCGACAGCAGAAAGGCAAGAAGGCCGATGAGCCGGTGTGTGGGCTGCACCCGGTGCGGCGCGGCCCCCGCTCCCGGTAGGCGCCGGTACATCCACAGCCCGAGCAGCAGTTGGACGACCGCGAGTGCCATCAGAGCGCTGCCCAGGCGCGCCTTGAGATCGATGACGCCGACGCCGTGCTGCCCGAACAGGCTCCTGGTGTAGTCGGGTGTGTGCGTGCGGCCGAACGCATATACCCCCACCGTGACCGCGACCGGCAGCAAAGCAGCCAAAAGGCCCGCCACCGTTCGTGTGGGGCGCCGCTTCTGCGCGCCCGTGTGCCCGGTCATCAGTCCCCGATCAATCGGGTTCGACCTTGCTGCCGGATGCCTTGACGACGTACCACTGTGGCGCCGCACGCGCTGGTTTCCCCGCCGTTGGTGTCACCGGCCGGCGTGTTACCCGCGAAGCAGTGCTGCGGGTGCCCGATGCAGGTCACTTGAGTGATGCCGTTGGAGCGCTTCGAGGCGCTGATCAGGCTGCTCCTGGCAAACGGGGCCGCCTTGGGGGTGCCGGAGGCGAGCGGCGGCGGCCAGGTACACGCGTGTGCTCCGCCGCTGGCCGGTGTGGTCGACCTGGCGGCCTCGGACAGGGAGAGCGTCCGCCCCTTGGCGTCATCCAGCATGGGACGGAGCTTGCTGAAGTGCACCGTGCCCGTGCCCATGGCGGCGGCCGGGCTGCCGGGTGCGGCCGGGCCGATGCATACGGGGATGCCCGCTGACATCGCTCCGGATGTGGGCCTGGCGCAAGCGGACGAGGCCGTCCGGCTGGGACAGTGGCGTGCAGCAGCAAGCGGCACGGCGGAAACCGTCGGCACTGTCGCCGCGGCCGTTCCTTTCATGAGCGCTCCATGGTGTCGAACGGCGCATCCGTGCAGCCGCGGGAAAAGACCCCAGCGGACCTCTTCTCCCAGTTGGCCCCGGGTGCTCGGGGCCTGTCCACTCCAATTGGTCCGCCTGGGCAGTCGCTGCTCCATTGGCGAGGTCCCCGTACACCTGACTTTGGCTCGTCAGGGTGACGTCGGGTCGGCGAGGGCCAGGCCGGTTCCGGCGATGAAGCCGTCGAGGACCTCGGGCCGGTACGGGAGGCGTTTGAGCGGGTTGCGGACGAGCGACTCCAGGCGGTCGAGGGCGACGACGGCGAGGTTGGCCGACGAAGTGCCTGCGTGGACATCAACCGGAGCCAGAACCGGCCCCGAGGAGGGAAGCGTCACCGCTGTCCGTTCAAGCTGCGTGTGTGGGGCATCGCCTCGACATCAGAGACAGGCCCCTTCCATCCCCGTTCAGGTCAGTACATGCGACAACGCGGGCTCAGCCATCGGATGCGGCACTGATGCGGTAGGCCACGGTGGGCCACTTCCTCAGCGCCGGCCTCAGTCGCCGATCCGGCGCCGGGTGTTCGAATTGAACCCCACGAGCATGCTGCCGGGACTGGTGAACAACTGCTGTCCGATCTCGCGAACAGAGCCGGTAGGCGGTCTTCTTGCGCGCTCCTGACCGCCACGGCCCGGCACCGACTGCACAGCGAACCCCTCGTGGCCCAGGACCCGGTCCTCGCCGAACCCATCGCCCGGCGCTTCGAGATCTACGGCGAGCATGCCGACGGGGACATGCCGTCGGTGGCCCGGCACGCGCGCGTGCTGCGCGAGAAGGGGTTCGGGGAGGCGCGGGCGGTGTGGTGCTCGCCGTCCGGCACCCTGCTGCCGGCACTGAAGTGACGCGGAAGGGCGGTACGGAGAACCCGTACCGCCCTTCTCACCGGACGGGCGTCAGAGGACCTTGGACAGGAACGACTGCGTCCGCTCGTGCTGGGGGTTGGTCAGGACATCGCGCGGATGACCGGATTCGACCACCACTCCGCCGTCCATGAACACCAGGCTGTCGCCCACCTCACGGGCGAAGCCCATCTCGTGGGTGACCACGACCATCGTCATGCCGGACTCGGCGAGGTCGCGCATGACGTCCAGGACGTCACCGACCAGCTCCGGGTCGAGGGCCGAGGTCGGCTCGTCGAACAGCATCAGCTTCGGGTCCATGGCGAGGGCCCGGGCGATCGCCACGCGCTGCTGCTGGCCGCCGGAGAGCTGCGAGGGGTAGTTCCCGGACTTGTCCGCGAGGCCCACCCGCTCCAGGAGCTGCAGTGCGCGCTCCCTGGCCTGGGCCCTGCTGGCACCCTTCACCTGGACCGGCGCCTCCATGACGTTCTCCACGGCCGTCATGTGCGGGAACAGGTTGAAGCGCTGGAAGACCATCCCGATGTCCCGGCGCTTGAGCGCGACCTCGCTGTCCTTGAGCTCGTACAGCTTGTCGCCCTTCTGGCGGTAGCCGACCAGCTCGCCGTCCACGTACAGACGGCCGCCGTTGATCTTCTCCAGGTGGTTGATGCACCTCAGGAACGTCGACTTGCCGGAGCCGGAGGGGCCGATGAGGCAGAACACCTCGCCCGGCTTGACCTCCAGGTCGATGCCCTTCAGTACCTCGACGTGGCCGAAGGACTTGTGCACGCCCTGCGACCTGACCATCGGGACCGTGCCCTGCGGCCGGGCGTCCTGCGTCTTGCTCAGCTTGTCGGTCATGCGCCCACCGCTCCCTTCGGGCGTCCCAGCGACAGCATGTTGGCCTTCACCTTCTGCCACGGGGTCGGCGGCAGCTGGCGGCTGGAGCCACGGGCGTAGTACCGCTCGATGTAGTACTGACCCACGCTCAGCACCGAGGTCATGATCAGGTACCAGGCCGCGGCGAGGAAGTACATCTCCACCGGGGCACCGGAGTTCTGGCCGATGTCCTGGGCGTAGCGGAACAGCTCGGGATACTGGACGGCCGCCACGAGCGAGGTCGTCTTCAGCATGTTGATCACTTCGTTGCCCGTCGGCGGCACGATCACGCGCATCGCCTGCGGGATGATCACCCGGCGCAGGGTCTTGCCGTGGCTCATGCCGAGCGCGTGGGCCGCCTCGGTCTGGCCCTCGTCCACCGCGAGCAGGCCGGCCCGGCAGATCTCGGCCATGTACGCGGCCTCGTTCAGACCCAGGCCGAGCAACGCCGTCAGCAGCGGCGTCATGAAGTTCGACCAGTAGTCCTTGTAGAACGGCATCAGGTTGATGTACTCGAAGACCAGACCCAGGTTGAACCACAGGAACAGCTGGACCAGGACCGGAGTGCCGCGGAAGAACCAGATGTAGAACCAGGCGATCGACGAGGTCACCGGGTTCTTCGACAGGCGCATCACCGCGAGGACGATGCCGCCGACGATGCCGATCAGCATCGACAGGACTGTCAGCAGGAGGGTCTTGCCGACGCCGGTCATGATCCGGTCGTCGAAGAAGTAGTCGGGTACCGCGTGCCAGTTGATCCTGCCCTGGCCGAACGCGTAGATGATCGCGACCAGGATCGCGATCGCGATGACGGCGGTGACGTAGCGTCCGTAGTGCCGGACCGGGATGGCCTTGATGGCCTCCGGGCCGGCCGGGGGAGCGCTCGGCCCCCCGGCCGTCTTGTCGATGTCAGTCACGGGTGTTGCCTCTCGGTGGCCGCTCGGGATGCGCGGGTCACTTGCCGCCGTTGACTGCGGACTCCTTGACGGCGCCGTCCTGGGCGCCCCACTTCTCGAGGATCTTCTGGTACTCGCCGTTCTTGATGATCGCGTCCATCGCGGCCTGGAGCGCGTCCCGCAGCTTCGCGTCGTTCTTGGCGACGGCGATGCCGTACGGGGCCGCCTCGACCTGGTCGCCGACGATCTGGAAGTCCTTGCCGCCACCGGAGGTCTTCACCGCGTACGCGGCGACCGGGAAGTCGGAGGAGGCCGCGTCCACGCCGCCCGAGCGCAGACGGGTCTGGGACTGCTGGTCGTCGTCGAATGCCTCGATGGTGAGCTTCTTGCCGCTCGGACACTTCTTGGCCTCCTGCTTGGCCAGGTCCTCCGAGACGGTGCCGCGCTCCACGGCGATCTTCTTGCCGCACAGGTCCGTCCAGGACGTGATGCCCTGGGTTTCGCCCTTGCGCGTGTAGATCGACACACCGGCGGTCAGGTAGTCGACGAAGTCGACGCCCTCGCCGACCTTCTTGCCGGTGTCCGGGTCGACACCCTCCTGGCGGTTCTTGTTGTCCGTCATCGCCGACATCGCGATGTCGTAGCGGCCCGAGCGCAGACCGGTGAGCAGCCCGTCGAAGGTGCCGTTGTCGAACTCGAACGTCACGCCGAGCTGCTTGCCCATGGCGGCCGCAAGGTCGGGGTCGAGGCCGACGACCTTGCCGGAGGAGTCCTTGAACTCCACCGGGGCGTAGGCGATGTCCGAACCGACCTTGATCTTCCCCTTGCCGCGGTACTCCTGGGGGAGCTTGTCGGCCAGCGGGGCGCTCGCGCTGGAGGCGCTGCCGGAGTCCTTGTTCTTGTCCTTGGTCTGGTCACCGCAGCCGGTGAGCAGCAGGGCGCCCGCGACCGCGATGGCGCCGACCGCAGCCAGCCGGGAGCGCGCGGCGGTCGTACGAGGGGTGAAGCTTGCGGTCATCGTGGTTCCTCCGGCAGATGGGAAGACATGCCGATGGGTCGACGGAAACACACACTTTCGGGTGCCGCGACCTCGTGGCTTTACGGCATCTTGCCATTCGGACTACGCCATTCAGGGGCGTCAATATGTCAAAATCGCATAACGGGTGACTTCCGAACCGCGCCAGGTCCCGCCAGGACGGGGCCTCAGGGCCGCACCATCTGCGGAAATCCATCATTCAGGCCGGAAAATCTTCGGACCATCTCACGATGTGGTCCATCGTTTCGGTCGATCGTCTCGTTCGCCGGCCCGATCGTCGTGTTCGCCGGCCGGTCGGCCGCGCGTCGCCGCCGGGTCACGGCCGTGTCGCGCCCGCGACGCACCCGTGTTGCGCTCATGTCAGCCGCGCGTCATTCGCGTGTGGCTTTCTGGTCCCGAGATGTGACCTTGGACCTAATGGACTCGTCGTGACCGCCGTCCGTCCGGTAAGAAGGTTCTTTACACCCCTCATCCGGGGCTCAGGGCGCGTGTGCGGCGCGCCCGTCGCGTATGTGCCCGTACGTATCAGCAACCGGGTCTTACGCGGTGCCCGCCCACCCCTCACCAGGAGTGGTCGACCCTCAAACCATGCATACCTAAGGGGTAAGACAAAGTGGCAGCGGAGATCGTCAATCCTCGCAGCGACAGCACAGCGGATCAGGACGGCGGGGCCGAGCCCCTCGATTCCTTCGATCCGGCGTTCGCGCTGCACCGCGGCGGCAAGATGGCCGTGCAGGCCACCGTGCCGGTCCGGAACAAGGACGACCTTTCCCTCGCGTACACGCCCGGCGTCGCGCGCGTGTGCACCGCGATCGCGGAGCAGCCGGAGCTGGTCAACGACTACACGTGGAAGTCCTCGGTGGTCGCCGTCGTGACCGACGGCACGGCCGTGCTCGGACTCGGGGACATCGGTCCCCAGGCCTCCCTCCCCGTCATGGAGGGCAAGGCGATCCTGTTCAAGCAGTTCGGCGGCGTCGACGCGGTGCCGATCGCGCTCGACTGCACCGACGTGGACGACATCGTCGAGACCGTGGTCCGGCTCGCTCCCTCCTTCGGCGGAGTGAACCTGGAGGACATTTCTGCCCCCCGGTGCTTCGAGATCGAGCGCCGGCTGCAGGAGCGCCTCGACATCCCGGTCTTCCACGACGACCAGCACGGTACGGCCGTCGTGACGCTCGCGGCGCTGCGCAACGCGGCGCGGCTGAGCAGGCGCGAGATCGGGCAGCTGCGGGCCGTCATCTCGGGCGCCGGCGCGGCCGGTGTCGCCATCGCCAAGATGCTGGTCGAGGCCGGCATCGGGGACGTGGCGGTGGCGGACCGCAAGGGCGTCGTGTCGTCGGACCGGGAGGACCTCACCCCGGTCAAGCGGGAACTGGCCTCCTTCACCAACAAGGCCGGCATCTCCGGCCCGCTGGAGAAGGCCCTCGCGGGCGCCGACGTCTTCATCGGCGTCTCCGGCGGTACGGTCGCGGAGGAGGCAGTCGCCTCCATGGCGGAGGGCGCCTTCGTGTTCGCGATGGCCAACCCGAACCCGGAGGTGCACCCGGACGTCGCGCACAAGTACGCGGCGGTCGTCGCGACCGGGCGCTCGGACTTCCCCAACCAGATCAACAACGTGCTGGCCTTCCCCGGGATCTTCGCGGGCGCGCTGCAGGTGCGGGCCAGCCGGATCACCGAGGGGATGAAGATCGCCGCCGCGGAGGCGCTGGCCGCCGTCGTGGGTGACGATCTTGCCGCCGACTATGTGATTCCGTCGCCGTTCGACGAGCGGGTTGCTCCGGCCGTCACCGCGGCGGTTGCGGCTGCTGCTCGTGCCGAGGGCGTTGCCCGTCGCTGACGCTGCGCCGAATGGCCCCGCCCGTTTGGGCGGGGCCATTTCCTTTGCCCACCCACCCGTCCGTTCGGGTGCCGTGAAGGCACCGCCCGGGTTCGCCGTCGTTCGGCTGTGGTGTCCGGGCCTGCCGTCGTTCGGCTGTGGTGTCCGGGCCTGCCGTCGTTCGGTTGTGGTGTCCGGGCCCGGCTTGGTACGGCTTTGGCGTTCAAGTGCTGCTGCGCCGCACGGGTGCCGCTGCGCAAGAGGGTATGTGTCACAGACGCCGCTGGTTCCTTCGGCGGAGCCGGGACCCTATCGTCGAGCCCATGTTCGCTGTCTACGCCGCCCGAATCGACCGCGACCAGCCGCTCTCCGGCCTGGAGTTGGGAGAGCGTCCGGCTCCCGAGGCCCGGCCCGGCTGGAGCACCGTCACCGTGCGGGCCGCCTCCCTCAACCACCACGACCTCTGGTCCCTGCGGGGCGTCGGGCTCCCGGAGGACCGGCTGCCGATGATCCTCGGCTGCGACGCCGCCGGGATCGACGAGGACGGCAACGAGGTCGTCCTGCACTCCGTCATCGGCCAGAGCGGCCACGGTGTCGGCCCGAAGGAGCCCCGCTCCATCCTGACCGAGCGCTACCAGGGCACCTTCGCCGAGCAGGTCGCCGTGCCGACCTGGAACATCCTGCCCAAGCCCAAGGAGCTGTCCTTCGCGGAGGCCGCCTGTCTGCCGACCGCGTGGCTGACGGCGTACCGGATGCTGTTCACCAACGCCGGGGTGCGGCCCGGTGACTCGGTCCTCGTGCAGGGCGCGGGCGGCGGTGTCGCCACGGCCGCGATCATCCTGGGCAAGGCGGCCGGTCTGCGGGTCTTCGCCACCAGCCGGGACGAGGCCAAGCGGAAGCGGGCCCTGGAGCTGGGGGCGGTCGAGGCGGTGGAGCCGGGGGCCCGGCTGCCGCAGCGCGTGGACGCCGTCATCGAGACCGTGGGGGCGGCCACCTGGTCGCACTCGGTGAAGTCCCTGCGGCCCGGCGGCACGATCGTCATCTCCGGCGCCACCAGCGGCGACCGCCCCTCGCATGCCGAGCTGACCCGGATCTTCTTCCTGGAGCTGAAGGTCGTCGGCTCCACCATGGGCACCAAGGAAGAGCTGGAGGACCTGCTCTCCTTCTGTGCCGCCACCGGCGTGCGGCCCGTCATCGACGAGGTGCTGCCCCTGGACCGGGCCCGCGAGGGCTTCGAACGGCTCGCGTCCGGCGAGCAGTTCGGGAAGATCGTGCTCACCAACTCCTGACATCCTGACGTCCCTTCGGGGGCGCGGCCGGGCGGGTCCGGATACCGGGCCCGCCTTTTCCGTGTCCACGGCGTCAATCATGGTTGACACCCGTCGGATGTCAACGTAAGTTGACATCATGACCGAGGCAACCGATCTCGCCCAGCGTGCCGGTGACCGCGATCCACGGGTCGGGCTGCGGGCCGTGGCCGCGCTCCGCAAGCTGCTGGAGCAACTGGAAGCGGTACAGGTGCGCAGTGCGCGCAATCAAGGCTGGTCGTGGCAGGAAATCGCCGCGGAGCTGGGTGTCAGCAGGCAGGCCGTGCACAAGAAGTACGGGAGGCTGTGATGTTCGAACGCTTCACCAAGGACGCGCGCGACGTCGTACGGGGCGCTGTCGAGAAGGGGGAACGCGAGGGGGCGCAGGTCGTCGATGCCGAGCATCTGCTGCTCGCCCTCCTCGACCGCGAGGCGAGCCGTGCCTCCTTCGCGCTGGCCGCCCTCGGGCTCACCGACCGCAAGGCGTCCGTACGGGAGGCGCTGGGCCAGGCGCGGCGACGAGGAGGCCTGACCCGGGCCGAGACGGACGCCCTCGCCGGGCTCGGGATCGACGTCGGGGAGATCGTCTCCCGGGTCGAGGAGGCACACGGTGCCGGGGCGATGGCCGGCGACCGCCGGGACAAGGGCTGGTGGTCGGGGCGCCGCTCCTTCAGCCCTGGCGCCAAGAGCATCCTGGAAGGGGCCCTGCGCACTGCCGTCGACCGCCGCGACCGGCACATCGGCGACGAACACATCCTGCTCGCCCTGACCCTGCGCCCCGGAGTCCCGGCCGAGGTGCTCGCCGACCACGGGGTGACCCACGAGTCCCTGCGGCGCGTGCTGTACGGCGAGGGCACGGCCCAGGCCGGCTGACGGCGGGCAACTCGGCGGACGGCCAGGACGGCCAGGACGGCCAGGTCGGGCGGACAGGTCGGGCGGACAGGTCGGGCGGCTTGTCGGACTCGCTGGTGCGGACGCCTCGGCGGACGGCTCGGCGGACGGCTCGGGCGGCCGCCGACGGTGCGCCCGAAGGGTTCGGGCGCACCGCCGTGCCGGGGCGGCTCAGACCTTGGGGCCGCGCAGTATCGCCCCGATGTGGGCCGCCGCCGTCGACAGATGGCGGCGGACGTCGCGGAGCTGGTCGGCAGTGACGCCGTGGTCGCGGGACGCGTCGCGGATGTCGTCGCGGAAGCGGTCGAGGAGGCGGTCCAGGTCACGGGCCGGGTCGCCGGTGGAGTCCTCGTGGGCCCAGGACGGTTCGTACGCGGCCGGGAAGTCCTCCGGGGTGGAGGAGTAGTCCGGTTCCGCGGCGGGAGCCGACGTGCGCGAGCCCGGGGCGGACTCCTCGGCGGGGCGGCCGAAGCCCCAGTCCTTGCCGAACTCCTTGCCGTAGCCCTTGCCGAACTCGCCGAATTCCTTGGCCAGTTCGGTCAGGCCCTCCCGTACGCCGGTCGGCCAGTCGCCGCGCGCGAAGTGGTCCTGGACGCGGTCCTGGACGTGCCGGGCGATGCGCTGCATCTCCTCCTGCGCCTGCGCCCGTGCCCGCGACTGCGCCTCCTGGGCCTGATGGCGGGCCCGCTGGGCCTCCTCGCGGGCGCGGCGGCTCTCGTCCTTGGCGCGGCGGGCCTGTTCCTTCCACTCCTGCTTGACTCGGCGCATCTCCTCCTTGGCGGCCCGCCAGGCCTCCTTGTCGCCGAGGTCGCCGTACTCCCCGAACGGGCCCGCCCCGGCCGCCTTGCCGCCCCTGCGGGCCTCGGAGGCCGCCGCGCGCACCTCGCGCCGCAGATCGCCGGCGGCACCGCGCACGTCAGCCTGTATCTCGGCGGCGAGTTCGGCGACGGACTCGCGGATCTCCAGCTCCAGGTCGGCCAGTTCGCCGCTGCGGTCGGCCAGTTCGGCGCGCCCGGCGTCCGTGATGGCGTACACCTTGCGGCCGCCCTCGGTGGTGTGCGTGACCAGACCCTCGGCCTCCAGCTTGGCCAGGCGGGGGTAGACCGTGCCTGCCGAGGGGGCGTACAGGCCCTGGAAGCGCTCTTCGAGGAGCCTGATCACCTCGTAGCCGTGGCGCGGGGCCTCGTCGAGCAGCTTGAGCAGATAGAGGCGCAGGCGGCCGTGGGCGAAGACGGGGGGCATAGTCAGAGCACCTTCTTGTCGGTCGTGCCGTCGGCCGGGGCGGTGGGTGTCTCCGCGGCCGCGGGGCCGGCGGGAGGCTCGGTCTCCCTGGGGGTGTCTTCGGAGGTGTCCTTCTCCTCCTCGCCCGGCGGCCGGCGCAGCAGGGCGATGGAGCCGGAGACCGTGGTGGCCCTGAGCCTGCCGTTGCCCGCGCCGAGCCGGCCGGTGACCTTGTGGGCACCCCACTGGCCGTGCACCCGCAGGCCCTCGAACGCGTTGGAGATCGTGCCGCTCGTGGTGTTCGCCTCCACGTCCGCGTCCGCAGGGTGCGGCAGGCGGATGGCGATCTCGCCGGAGACGCTGGTCAGCCGGACGTCGGTGGGGCCGTCCGGGTCCAGGTCGATGATCATGGAGCCGCTGACGGAGTCGGCGTGGACGGACTGGCCCGAGCCCTCGACCACGGTCAGGTCGCCCGAGACCGAGTTGAACCGCAGGTCGCCCGTGACGGCCTGGGCCTCCAGGTTTCCGGACACGGTGTCGGCGCGGACCGGGCCGGAGAGGCCGACGAGGGTCGTGTCGCCGTTGACGCCCTTGACCACCGAGGAGCCGCCGATGCCGGAGACGACCGCGCCGGCGCTGACCACGCCGACCTCCACGCGCGTGTCGGCGGGGACCGTGAGGGAGACGACGGCGCTGCGGCGCCAGCCCTTGCGGTCGAGCCACTTCAGGAAGCCCTTCCAGGGCAGGTCCTCGTAGGCCACGGTGAGGGTGCCGCCCTGCTGGGTGACGATCAGGGGCGGGCCCTCGATGTCCGAGACTTCCAGGCGGGCGGAACCCTCGTCCGTGCCCACGACGTTCACCGTTCCGTTGACGATGCGCACGTGAAGGTCGCTCACGGGGGCGTCGAAGGTGAGCTTTCGGGGTTCGGCGACGGACCACTCGGACATGGGGAACCTCCTCGACCGGACGCGGCCGCGCCACCGCGACACGCCATATCGCGTCTTCTGTGAAACACGATATATCGTGGTTGGGGAAAGTCAAGGCACCCGTTCGTGGGAGCCGAGCGGCGGTGGCGGCCGTTGACCGCGAGGTGTGGCTGGAACAACGAGCGCCCGGAAGGGGCCGCGGGGAGCGGCGGTGCCGGTCACGGCGGGTCGGCACATGTGCGATCGGCCGGCCGGCACGTGAGCGATCGGCCGCGGTGCTTCGGCGGCCGTCCCGGTCGTGCGACTGCGCATAGGCTGTCCCTGGATTCTTCATCCGTACGGACGCAGACGCAGGAGAGGCACCCCATGTACTTCACCGACCGCGGTATCGAGGAGTTGGAGAAGCGGCGCGGCGAGGAAGAGGTCACCTTCGAGTGGCTTGCCGAGCAGCTGCGCACGTTCGTCGATCTCAACCCGGACTTCGAGGTCCCCGTCGAGCGGCTCGCGACCTGGCTCGCCCGGCTCGACGACGAGGACGAAGAGTAACGCCGACCGCCCCGGGCGGGCGGCGTCAGCGCCCCGCACGGCGTACCGAGGCCGGCATCCGGCCGTGTGCGGTACCCGGGCCGGCACCCGGCCGGTGTGCCAAGGGCCCGGCCCCGAGTCCCTGCGGACTCGGGGCCGGGCCCTTGGCACATGCCGTGCCGGAGGCCTTACGCCTCGAACACCTCACGCACCAGCTGCTCCTGCTCGGCCTGGTGGCGCTTGGCGGAGCCCACCGCCGGGGACGAGCCGTGCGGACGCGAGATGCGCCGCAGCCGCTCGCCGGCCGGGATGTCCGCGCCGACCGCCAGGTCCAGGTGGTCGATCAGGTTGAGCGCGATGAACGGCCAGGCACCCTGGTTCGCCGGCTCCTCCTGGGCCCACAGGTACTTCTCGGCGTTCGGGTACTTGTTGACCTCCGCCTGGAGCTCGGCACCCGGCAGCGGGTACAGGCGCTCGATGCGGATGATCGCCGTGTCCGTGACGCCGCGCTTCTGACGCTCGGCCTCCAGGTCGTAGTAGACCTTGCCGGAGCAGAAGACGACCTTCTTCACGGCCGCCGGGTCGGTGATCGACTCGTCGCCGATGACCGGGCGGAACTGGCCCGTGGTGAACTCCTCCGTCTTCGAGGCCGCGGCCTTCAGGCGCAGCATCGACTTCGGGGTGAAGACGATCAGCGGCTTGTGGTGCGGGTTGTGCACCTGCCACCGCAGGAGGTGGAAGTAGTTCGACGGGAGCGTGGGCATCGCGACCGTCATGTTGTTCTGCGCGCACAGCTGGAGGAAGCGCTCGATACGGGCGGACGAGTGGTCCGGGCCCTGGCCCTCGTAGCCGTGGGGGAGGAGAAGGGTGACGCCGGACGTCTGGCCCCACTTCTGCTCCGACGCCGAGATGTACTCGTCCACGACCGTCTGCGCGCCGTTGACGAAGTCGCCGAACTGCGCCTCCCACATCACCAGCGCGTCCGGACGGGCCAGCGAGTAGCCGTACTCGAAGCCCATGACCGCGTACTCGGAGAGCAGCGAGTTGTAGACGTTGTAGCGGGCCTGGTCCTCGGACAGGTAGAGCAGCGGCGTGTAGTCCGCGCCCGTCTCGCGGTCGATGAGGACCGCGTGACGCTGGCCGAAGGTGCCGCGCTGGGAGTCCTGGCCGGAGAGGCGGACCGGGGTGCCCTCCAGGAGGAGGGAGCCGATCGCGAGGGTCTCGCCCATGCCCCAGTCGATCGTGCCGTCCTCGACCATCGCCGTCCGGCGCTGCAGCTGCGGCAGCAGTCGCGGGTGGACGGTGAAGGAGTCGGGGATGTTGACCTGGGACTCGGCGATGCGCTTGACGACCTCCGAGGAGATCGCCGTCGGGACGGCGATCGGGAAGCCGTCCTGCGGCTCGTGGGTGTCCGCGGCGGCCGGCTGCGAGGTGGCCTCGCGGACCTCCGTGAAGACCTTCTCCAGCTGGCCCTGGTAGTCCTGGAGCGCCTGCTCGGCCTCTTCCAGGGTGATGTCGCCGCGACCGATCAGGGACTCGGTGTACAGCTTGCGCACCGAGCGCTTCTTGTCGATCAGGTCGTACATCAGCGGCTGGGTGAAGGCCGGGTTGTCCGACTCGTTGTGACCGCGGCGGCGGTAGCAGATGAGGTCGATCACCACGTCCTTGTTGAACGCCTGACGGAACTCGAAGGCCAGGCGGGCCACGCGGACCACGGCCTCCGGGTCGTCGCCGTTCACGTGGAAGATCGGGGCCTCGATCATGCGGGCCACGTCCGTCGCGTACATGGAAGAACGCGAGGACTCGGGGGCCGCGGTGAAGCCGACCTGGTTGTTGATGACGATGTGGACCGTGCCGCCGGTGCGGTAGCCGCGCAGCTGCGACATGTTCAGGGTCTCGGCCACCACGCCCTGGCCCGCGAAGGCCGCGTCGCCGTGCAGGGCCACCGGCAGGACGGTGAAGTCCGTGCCGCCCTTGTTGATGATGTCCTGCTTGGCGCGGGCGATGCCCTCGATGACCGGGTCGACCGTCTCCAGGTGGGACGGGTTGGCGGCCAGCGAGACCTTGATCTGCTCGCCGTCCAGGCCGGTGAAGGTGCCCTCGGCGCCCAGGTGGTACTTCACGTCGCCGGAGCCGTGCATCGACTTCGGGTCGAGGTTGCCCTCGAACTCGCGGAAGATCTGCGCGTACGACTTGCCGACGATGTTGGCGAGCACGTTCAGGCGGCCGCGGTGGGCCATGCCGATGACGACCTCGTCGAGACGGGACTCCGCCGCCGAGTCGATGACCGCGTCCAGCAGCGGGATGACGGACTCGCCGCCCTCCAGCGAGAAGCGCTTCTGGCCGACGTACTTCGTCTGCAGGAAGGTCTCGAAGGCCTCCGCCGCGTTCAGGCGGCGCAGGATGCGCAGCTGCTCCTCGCGCTCCGGCTTGGTGTGCGGGCGCTCGATGCGGTCCTGGATCCACTTGCGCTGCTTGGGGTCCTGGATGTGCATGAACTCGATGCCGGTGGTGCGGCAGTACGAGTCGCGCAGCACGCCGAGGATGTCGCGCAGCTTCATCAGGGACTTGCCGGAGAAGCCGCCGACGGCGAACTCGCGCTCCAGGTCCCACAGGGTGAGGCCGTGCTCGGTGATGTCCAGGTCGGGGTGCTTGCGCTGGCGGTACTCCAGCGGGTCGGTGTCGGCCATGACGTGGCCGCGGACCCGGTAGGAGTGGATCAGCTCGAAGACACGGGCGGCCTTGGTGACGTCGTCGTCGTGCGAGGCGTCGATGTCCTTGAGCCAGCGGACCGGCTCGTAGGGGATGCGCAGCGCCTCGAAGATCTCGTCGTAGAAGCCGTTCTCGCCCAGCAGCAGGTTCGAGACCTGGCGCAGGAACTCGCCGGAGGCGGCGCCCTGGATGACCCGGTGGTCGTAGGTCGACGTGAGCGTCATGACCTTCGAGATGCCGAGCTTGTTCAGGGTGTCCTGGCTGGTGCCCTGGAACTCCGCCGGGTAGTCCATGGAGCCGACGCCCATGATCACGGACTGGCCGGGCATCAGACGCGGCACGGAGTGGACGGTGCCGAGGCCGCCGGGGTTGGTCAGGGAGACCGTCACGCCGGTGAAGTCGTCCATCGTCAGCTTGCCGTCGCGGGCGCGGCGGACGATGTCCTCGTAGGCCTGCCAGAACTCGAAGAAGTTCAGCGTCTCGGCCTTCTTGATGGCGGCCACGACGAGCTGGCGGTCACCGTTCGGCTTGACCAGGTCGATGGCCAGGCCGAGGTTGACGTGCGCCGGCTTGACGAGGGTCGGCTTGCCGTCCTTCTCGCCGAAGGACCAGTTCATCGACGGCATGGCCTTGATGGCCTGCACCATCGCGAAGCCGATCAGGTGCGTGAAGGAGATCTTCCCGCCCCGGGCCCGCTTGAGGTGGTTGTTGATGACGATCCGGTTGTCGAACAGCAGCTTCACCGGGACCGCGCGGACCGAGGTGGCGGTCGGCAGCTCCAGCGAGGCGTTCATGTTCTTCGCCACGGCGGCGGCCGGGCCGCGCAGCGTGATCAGCTCAGGACCCTCCGGGGCTCCGGCGGCGGGCGCGGCCTTCGCCTTCGGCTGGGCCGGCGCCTGTGCGGGCGTCGCCGGCCTGGCCGGGGCGGGGGCCTTCGCGGGCGCCGGGGCCGGGGCCTGGGCCGGAGCTGCGGCCGCGGGCTTCGGGGCCGCCGGGGCCGGGGCCGGAGCGGCCGGGGCCGCCGGAGCCGCAGGCCGGGCCTGCGGGGCCGTGGTGACGGTCTCTGCGGCCCCCGCGGCCGCAGCCGGTGCACCCGGCTTGTAATCGGCGAAGAAGTCCCACCAGGCACGGTCTACCGAATTCGGGTCCTGGAGGTACTGCTGATAGATCTCGTCGACGAGCCACTCGTTGGGACCGAACGCAGCAGCGGGGTTCTTCCCGGCTTGGTCGTCGGTCGAGATGCTCGAGTTACTGGGGGACTGTGGCGACACGGCGGCAACCGCCCTCTTCCGCTTCACAAGGTGATGGACAGCGGAAATAAAGGCTACGCCCCCGAGAGCGTGAAGGTCAGGTCGGGCCGGTTCATCGTCGCGTAAGTCACATCAGAAATCTTGTTTCAGGGCTTGATATGGCGGGAAACAAGCGTGGTTCCGCATCTGGGCGGGGGTGCGCGGGATCGCCGAGCGGGGCCCGGCGCGACGGCGTCCCGGGCCTGTGCCTGATCACACGTGTCCGGCTGCGCGTACGTCCGTGGATCTTGTGGCTCCGGTTCGGACTTTACGTCAACTTGGGGCGGAAGTCAGTCCCGGGAGAGTGACGATGATCCGGCAGCCCCGGTCGGATTCGGCCACGCCGATTCGGCCGCCGTGCAGATCCACCGCCCAGCGGGCGATCGCCAGGCCGAGGCCCGTTCCGCCGTCGCTGCCCGGTCCGTGCGGCCGGGTCACCGCACCGCGGTTGAACCGCTCGAACACCCGGTGCCACTCCGACCGGGGGATGCCGGGGCCCTCGTCCAGGACCTCCAGTTCCAGCGAATCCGGCTGCGGCCCGCGCCGCGCCTTCAGGGTCACGCGCCCGTGCGGCGGGCTGTGCTTGACCGCGTTGTCGATCAGGTTGGCGACGACCTGGTGGATGCGCTCCGGGTCCGCGTGCGCGGTCAGCTCCGGCGGGGACACGTCGAGGTGCAGATGGACGTCCGTGCGGGTGTGACTGCCGGAACCCGAGGCGATGCCCGCGCGCGCGGAGGCGACCATGTTGGCCTCCTTCAGCACGCCCGACAGGTACGGCCACACCTCGAAACGGCGCATCTTCAGCGGTACGACGCCGTTGTCGAGCCGGGAGAGGTCCAGCAGGGTCTCCACCAGGCGGCCCAGGCGTTCGGTCTGCTTGAGGGCCGTGCGCATGGTCTCCGGGTCGGCCTCGGTGACCCCGTCGACGATGTTCTCCAGCACCGCGCGCAGCCCGGCGATCGGGGTGCGCAGCTCGTGCGAGACGTTCGCCACCAGTTCTTTTCGCTGCTGGTGCTGCGCCTCCAGCTCGTCGGCCATGACGTTGATCGTCTGTGCCAGGTCGCCCAGCTCGTCGCGGCGGTTCTCGCGCACGCGGCGGGTGTAGTCGCCCTGTGAGATCGAGCGGGCCACCGCGTTCATCTCGTCCAGCGGAGCGGTGAGCGAATGGGCCACGAACTGCGTTATCAGGAGTGTGGCGATCATCGAGAAGACCGTGATGAAGCGCAGTTCCGTCTTGGTGTGCACCGCGATCATCGACAGACCCGTGGTGATCAGCACCGAGATGACGACCAACGTGCCCAGCTTGGTCTTGACCGAGAACGGGCGCACGCCGCCCCAGGGTTCCTCTCCGGGCATCCCGGGGCTCCTCCGTGCGGCCTGACGCCCTTCGCTCATGGCGTCGGTGTCTCCAGCGCGTAGCCCACGCCGTGCACGGTACGGATCCGCTCGGCGCCGATCTTCCGGCGCAGCGCCTTGATGTGGCTGTCCACGGTCCGGGTGCCGGAGGCGTCCGCCCAGTCCCAGACCTCGGCCAGCAGCTGTTCCCGGGAGAGCACCGCGCGCGGGGTGTTCGCCAGGCACACCAGCAGGTCGAATTCGGTCGGGGTGAGGTGGACGTCCTCGGACTTCACCCGCACCCGGCGCTGCGCGTGGTCGATCTCCAGCTCGCCCAGGCGCAGGATGCCGGAGCGGGGCGTGGTGGCGGCCAGCGCGGCCCGCTCCATGCGCCGCAGCAGGACGTGCACCCGCGCGGCCAGCTCCCGCATCGAGAACGGCTTGGTCATGTAGTCGTCGGCGCCGACGCCGAGCCCGACCAGCATGTCGGTCTCGTCGTCCCGCGCGGTGAGCATCAGCACCGGCACCGGCCGCTGCGCCTGCACCCGCCGGCAGACCTCGAGTCCGTCGAAGCCCGGCAGCATGATGTCGAGGATCAGCAGGTCGGGCTGCCAGGCCTCGGCCGTGTCGACCGCGGCCGGACCGTCGGACGCCGTCTGTACGAGAAATCCCTCGGCGCGGAGCCGGGCCGCGATGGCGTCGACGATCGTGGGGTCGTCCTCGACGACCAGCACCCGGCGCTGCGCGCCCGGGGAGGTCGTGGCCGCGCCGGTCTGGGAGGTGTGTGTCTGCTCCATCGCCCGCCCCTGTTGCTTTCCGGAACCAGTGGGGTGATCCCATGCCTGCGATTGACGCTTGAATGATCCGCGTCAGGGCAGCACATTACGGGGACACACCGTGCCGTCGCTATCCAGGGCGGACGGCGAGATGTACGGCGTCCGGAACGCCCCGGGCAACGGGCACCTCTTCGGTACGCACCTGCCGGAACCCGGCATTCCGCATGGTTCCTTCAAATTCCGGAGAGGGTTGCGCCGACCATACCGCCAGAACCCCTCCCGGCCTCAACACCCTTGCGCAGGCGGCGAGTCCGCTCGCCGAATAGAGGCTGTCGTTGTCCTCGGTGACGGTCCAGGCCGGGCCGTTGTCGATATCGAGACACAGGGCGTCGAACGTGTCCGATGTCTCATGGATGTAGGCAACCAGGTCCGCTGCGACGATCTCGGTCCGAGGATCGGCCATCGCCCCGGCGGACAGCTCCGAAAGAGGGCCGTCCCGGTGCCAGCCGATGACGGCGGGCTCCCGCTCCACGACGGTGATCCGCCCCCATCTGCCGTCCGCCGCGGCATGTGCAAGAGAGAATCCCACGCCCAGGCCTCCGATCAGCACGTCCGGCGCGGGGCGCCCGTCCAGCGCGTCGTGCGCGGCATCGACCAGCAGTCGCTCCGAGCGCCCGTCGGACGTGTCCATCAGGAAGCAGCCGTTGGCGATGATCTGCAGCAGCCCGCCGTGCCGGCGCAGCACCACCTCCCCGTACGGGCCGTCGCGACGATCCAGGACCACGGGCGAGTCGTACAGGGCAGTCATGGATCCATCTTGGTCGAACGGGAGGCGGGTTTCACGGGAATTCAGGGGGAAGGGAAGGAGGATGGTCCGCAGATGAGCCTGCGGCGGGCGTGAACCCGGTGGCTCCGGACGCGTCCGGAGCCTTCGAGGTTGCTGTGAATCCGCTCTCGCGTGGCGTCGGTCATAGACAGCGGCCCCGAGAACACGAAGGGTGGGGCGCGACGGAAGGAGCGCCTCACCGTGGAACGGATCGTGACCGGCCCTGCGACGGCCGCGGCCCCGCCCCTGGGCACGCCTTTTCCCGCCGGTTCCCTGCCGGACGTCGCCGGGCTCCTCGACGGTGTCCCACGGCAGCGCGAGCTGCCGGCCCCGGCCCCGGTTCCCTCCGCTGCACCGGTCTCCGCGCCCGCGACGGTTCGCCGTCCCGTCCGGCCCTGGCACCTGCTGCCCACCCCCGGCGGCACGCCGTTCACCTTCGCCTACGCGGCCGTCCTCGCCGTCACCTCCCTCTTCGCCGCCTACGCCGCCCCCGCCCTCGTGCACGCGCTGTACCAGGACTCCAGCACCGACGTCGCCCACCTGGTGCGCACGCCCGTGCTGGTGCTGCTGGCGAGCGCGCTGTGGATCGCCGGCGGGATCGTTTCGCCGTACGCGGTCGCCTTCGTGCTGGTGCTGACCGCGCTGGAGCGGCGGATAGGCGGGGCGCGGGCGGCCTGTGTGTTCCTGGCGGGCCATGTCCTGGCCACCCTTGCGACGGAGGTCCCGGTGGGCCTCGCGGTCCTGCTCGGTCACCTCCCGGACACCTCTTTGCACCGCCTCGACTACGGCATCAGCTTCGGCGTCGCGGCCAGCACCGGCGCCCTGGCCGGCCTGCTCACCCCCTGGTTCCGCTGGCCCCTGCTCGCCCTGTTCGCGGGCATGCTCGTGAGCGACCTGATCGACTTCCTGGACCCGATGACCAACTGGGGCCACCTGATCGCCCTGGGCATCGGCATCGCCGGCTGGCCGCTGGTACGCCGCTGGCGCCTGTCGGCACTCTCCGGCTGAGCCCAGCCCGGGGACGCGGGGAACTGCGCGAGCGGCCACCACGAGCCCGCGCCCGCGCACGTGTCCGAACCCCCCACCCCCTCAGGCGCCCCTGCCTGCCCAAACGCGCCAGTCACCACCCGATCGCTCACAGCGAACACAAACTCGGGAACATCGGTGAAGCGCCGCGCATTGAGTCGACGTAACTCAAGTTGACTGCCTAAGGGGAGATCATGGCTGCTGAGTCCACGGCGTTCACGCTCATGCTGCCCGTGCTGCCGCTCGACGACGAGGTCGTGCTGCCCGGGATGGTGGTTCCGCTGGACCTGAGTGCCACCGAGGTGCGCGCCGCGGTGGAGGCCGCGCAGGCCGCCGCCCGTTCGGAGCCCGGCAAGCCCCAGGTGCTGCTGGTGCCGCGCATCGACGGCACCTACGCCAAGACCGGCGTGCTCGGCACGGTCGAGCAGGTCGGCCGGCTGGCCGACGGCGACCCGGGGGCCCTGATCCGCGGCCGCGGCCGGGTGCGGATCGGCGCCGGTACGACGGGGCCGGGCGCGGCCCTGTGGGTGGAGGGCGCACGGATCGAGGAGACCGTGCCGGAACCCGTGCCCGGACAGGTCGCCGAACTCGTCAAGGAGTACAAGGCCCTCGCCACCGACTGGCTGAAGAAGCGCGGCGCCTGGCAGGTCGTCGACCGCGTCCAGGCCATCGACGACGTCTCCGCGCTCGCCGACAACTCCGGCTACTCGCCCTTCCTCACCATCGAGCAGAAGGTCGAGCTCCTGGAGACCGCCGACCCGGTCGACCGCCTCAAGCTCGCCACCCAGCAGCTGCGCGACCACCTCGCCGAGCAGGACGTGGCCGAGACCATCGCCAAGGACGTCCAGGAAGGCGTCGACAAGCAGCAGCGCGAGTTCCTGCTGCGCCGCCAGCTGGAGGCGGTCCGCAAGGAACTGCGCGAGCTGAACGGCGAGCAGGACGGCGAGGAGTCCGACGACTACCGCGCCCGCGTCGAGGCCGCCGACCTGCCGGAGAAGGTCCGCGAAGCCGCTCTCAAGGAGGTCGACAAGCTGGAGCGGGCCTCCGACCAGTCGCCCGAGGGCTCCTGGATCAGGACCTGGCTGGACACGGTCCTGGAGATGCCGTGGAACGAGCGGACGGAGGACGCGTACGACATCCAGGGCGCCAAGGCGATCCTGGACGCCGAGCACGCGGGCCTGCAGGACGTCAAGGAACGCATCACCGAGTACCTGGCCGTGCGCAAGCGGCGCAGCGACCGCGGGCTGGGTGTGATCGGCGGGCGGCGCGGCGGTGCCGTGCTGGCTCTGGTCGGACCGCCCGGCGTCGGAAAGACCAGCCTGGGCGAGAGCGTCGCCCACGCCATGGGACGCAAGTTCGTCCGGGTCGCCCTCGGCGGTGTCCGGGACGAGGCCGAGATCCGCGGCCACCGGCGTACCTACGTGGGTGCGCTGCCCGGACGGATCGTCCGCGCGGTCAAGGAGGCCGGGTCCATGAACCCGGTCGTGCTCCTCGACGAGATCGACAAGGTGGGGTCCGACTTCCGCGGCGACCCGGCCGCGGCGCTGCTGGAGGTCCTCGACCCCGCGCAGAACCACACCTTCCGGGACCACTACCTGGAGGTGGAGCTGGACCTGTCCGACGTGGTCTTCCTCGCCACCGCCAACGTCCTGGAGGCCATCCCGGAGGCGCTGGCCGACCGCATGGAGATCGTCCGCCTGTACGGCTACACCGAGGACGAGAAGGTCGTCATCGCCCGGGACCACCTGCTGCCGCGCCAGCTGGAGCGGGCAGGGCTGGCCGAGGACGAGGTCACGATCGACGAGGGCGCGCTGCGCAGGCTCGCCGGCGCGTACACCCGCGAGGCGGGCGTGCGCACCCTGGAGCGGTCCATCGCGCGGCTGCTGCGCAAGGTCGCGGCCCAGCACGAACTCGGCGAGCGGGAGCTGCCGTTCACCGTCCGGGACGAGGACCTGCGCGCGCTGATCGGGCGCCCGCACCACGTGCCCGAGTCCGCCCAGGACCCGGCCGAGCGCCGTACGTCCGTGCCGGGCGTGGCGACCGGCCTCGCGGTGACCGGAGCCGGCGGTGACGTGCTCTTCGTCGAGGCGTCCCTCGCCGACCCGGAGACGGGCGCGGCGGGCCTGACCCTGACCGGTCAGCTGGGCGACGTGATGAAGGAGTCCGCGCAGATCGCGCTGAGTTTCCTGCGCAGCCACGGCGCCGAACTGGAGCTGCCGGTGGCCGACCTGAAGGACCGGGGCGTGCACATCCACTTCCCGGCGGGCGCGGTCCCCAAGGACGGACCGAGCGCGGGCATCACGATGACCACGGCCCTCGCGTCCCTTCTCTCCGGCCGCCTGGTCCGCACGGACGTGGCGATGACCGGCGAGGTCTCGCTGACCGGCCGCGTCCTGCCGATCGGCGGCGTGAAGCAGAAGCTGCTCGCCGCCCACCGCGCCGGGGTGAGCACCGTGATCATCCCCAAGCGCAACGAACCCGACCTGGACGACGTCCCGGCCGAGGTGCTGGACAAGCTCGACGTCCACGCCGTGACCGACGTCCGCCAGGTCCTGGAGCTGGCGCTCGCGCCCGCCACGAACGGCGCGCAGCCGGAGGTTCCGGTGGCGGCGTGACGCAGTGTCCATGGCGGGCCCCGCCCGCGGGCTCCGGACAGGAGAAGGCCCGGCTCCCGGGAGGGAGACCGGGCCTTCGCCCTGCCGTGCGCAGGGCGCGCAGAGGGATCAACTGGATAGAATTCAGGCGTGAGTGGGCCAGTGGGGCAACCCTCCGCCCTGATCGGGACGGAGATCGCCGGCTACCGGGTGGAGCGCGAGCTGGGCCGCGGCGGCATGGCCGTCGTCTACTGCGCCAGGGACCTGCGCCTCGGCCGCACCGTCGCCCTCAAACTGCTCGCCCCCGAGTACACCCGCAACGACGCCTTCCGCCGCCGCTTCGCCCAGGAGTCCCGGGTGGCCGCCGCGATCGAGCACCCGCACATCGTGCCCGTCTTCGAGGCCGGCGAGACCGAGGGCGTCCTGTACATCGCCATGTGCTACGTCACCGGGCAGGACCTGCGCGCCCTGCTCGACCGGGAGGGTCCGCTCCCTGCGCCGGCCGCGCTGCGCATCGCCGGCCAGCTGGCGTCCGCGCTCGACGCCGCCCACGAGCACGATCTGGTGCACCGGGACGTCAAGCCCGGCAACGTCCTGGTCGCCAAGGGCGTGGACAGCGACCACCCCGAGCACGTCTACCTCACCGACTTCGGGCTGGCGAAGAAGTCCCTGTCGCTCACCGGGTTCACCACCGCGGGCGAGTTCGTCGGCACCCTCGACTACGTGGCGCCGGAGCGCGTCGCGGGCCGCCCCGTGGACGGCAGGTCGGATCTCTACAGCCTGGCCTGTGTCGTCTACGAGACCCTCACGGGCGTCCCGCCCTTCCGCCGCGAGGACGACCTCGAACTGCTCTGGGCGCACCAGTACGACCCGCCGCCCGCGCTGAGCGACGAGCGGCCCGGTCTTCCGGCGGCCGCCGACGAGGTCCTGAAGAAGGCGCTGGCGAAGCAGCCGGACGACCGGTACGACTCCTGCCTGGAGTTCGTCGCGGCCCTGCGTACCGCGATGGCCGGGCAGCCCGCGCCGCGCGACCGTACGCCGACGCTGGTGGACCCTCTCCCGGCCGGCAACCTCCCCGCCGCCCATCCCGTGCCCGACCCGCCCGCCTGGGCCGGCCCGGTCCTCAGGGGACCGGCGTAATACCGGGCGTATTTCTCCTCGTCAAGTCCCGAATCCCCGGAACGTGACCACGTCATGGCGCTCCGGCCTACTTGAAGCACGGGCCGCACCGGAAATACCGGAAAGCGAAAGGCCCCGGACATCAGGTAGGAGAAAGTCGTGAAGTACAGCAACGAGAGCCGTGAGGACGCTGTGTCCCATCGTGGGGAACCCTCATGATCAGGAAACTCCGGCTCCGTGCGATCGCCCTGGCAGTGGCTGCCGTGGCCGTTGCCGCCGGCGCCGAAGGCGCCGCTCGTGCCCTGCCGGGCCATCAGCCCTCCGTCACCGCCGTCGCCCCCACCGCCGTCGCCGCCGCGGACTGCGGCAAGCCCGGTACGCACGAGTGCACCCGACACGGCGACCTGCCGGACAAGCTCGGGGAGAACCTCACCGTGGCGGACAAGGCCCGCGTGGTGACGGTCCTGCTGAACCGCGGCGTGACCGAGGCGCAGATCGCCGGGAAGTACAAGCTGCCGAAGTACGAGATCGAGGTCTGGGAAAAGGCCTTTCTCAAGGGCGACTGGTCCGTGCTCTTCGACGACGACTGAAATGCGTCCGCTCCGCACATTTGATTTTCCCGCAAAGGAAAGAATTCCCATGAACGACGACACCCGCACGAACAGCCTCGCCGCGGCGGCCCACGGCCAGGTCCAGATGCACGAGAACGACCGGCGTCACGCCGACCACCACAAGAAGGAGGACCACGAGGACACGGGCACCACCCCGGTCCGCACGGCTCCGGAGACGTGGTCGTCAAGTGAGCTGCACATCCAAAGGCACATACAAGGGCACAGACAAAGGCACAGACAAAGGCACAGACATCTGAAGACGGAAGGAGTCAGCCCACGGGCACCGACTGCTCGGCCCACACGGTCTTGCCGACCCGGTCGTGCCGGGTGCCCCAGCGTTCGGCGAGCTGGGCGACGAGCAGCAGGCCCCGGCCCCCCTCGTCGAAGATCCGGGCCCGCCGCATGTGCGGGGTGGTGCCGCTGGAGTCGTAGACCTCGCAGATCAGGGTGGAGTCCTGGTGGATGAGGCGCAGCCGGATGGGCGGCCGGCCGTAGCGGATGGCGTTGGTGACCAGCTCGCTGACCATCAGCTCGGTGGCGAACGCGGCCTCCTCCAGTCCCCACGCGGACAGCTGGTCGCCCGTGTGCTTGCGCGCCCGGGCCACCACGGTGGGCTCGCTGTCCAGCTCCCACACGGCGACCCGGTCGGCGTGCAGCGCCCGGGTGCGGGCGACCAGCAGGGCGATGTCGTCGTCGGGGCGGTGGCTCAGCAGCTCGGTGAGGACCCGGTCGCAGACCGAGTCCAGGGTCGGTGCGGGGCGGCCGAGCGCGGCGAACAGCTTGTCCAGGGCCTCGTCGATGTCGTGGTCGCGGGCTTCGAGCAGTCCGTCGGTGTAGAGGGCGAGCAGGGAACCCTCGGGCAGTTCGGTCTCGTATGCCTCGAAGGGCAGCCCGCCGAGCCCCAGGGGCGGTCCCGCCGGCACGTCGAGAAAGCGGACGGCGCCGTCCGGGCTGACCACGGCGGGCGGCGGATGACCGGCCCGGGCGAGCGTGCACCGGCGCGAGACCGGGTCGTAGACGGCGTACAGACAGGTGGTGCCGATGCCGCCGGCGGTCTCGGCGGAGGGGTCCGCGCTGCCCTCGTCCGCTGCCAGCCGCAGCACGAGGTCGTCGAGGTGGGTGAGCAGCTCGTCGGCGGGCAGGTCGACGTCGGCCAGCGTGCGCACCGCCGTACGCAGCCGGCCCATGGTGGCGGAGGCGCGGATGCCGTGGCCGACGACGTCACCGACGACCAGGGCGACCCGCGCGCCGGACAGCGGGATCACGTCGAACCAGTCGCCGCCCACGCCGGCCCGGGTGGCGGCGGGCACATAGCGGGTGGCGATCTCCAGCGCGTCCTGTTCGGGCAGGGTGTGCGGCAGCAGGCTGCGCTGCAGCGCCATGGTGGTGGTGCGGGCCCGGGAGTACCGGCGGGCGCTGTGCAGGCCGGCGGCCGCCGTGGCCGTGAGGTCCTCGGCGCGCCGGAGATCCTCCGGACCGAACGGTTCCGGGCGCCGGTGACGGCCGAACAGCGCGACCCCGAGCGTGCTGCCCTCGGCGAGGATCGGCACCACCATCAGCGAGTGCGTGCCGTACGCGTGCAGCCAGGCCGCGGCCGGGTCCACGGCCGCCCACCCCGCGACCACGGGGTCCGTGATGTCGTAGAGGACGGACTGGCCCGAGATCAGGCAGTCGGCGGGCGGTGAACCCGGCTCGTAGGCGGTCGCCTCGCCCACCTGGGCCCCGGGCGGGGAGCCGTCGCCGTCCGGGGCGGTCCGCAGCGCCGAGCGGCGCAGGACGACCGGGCTCGCCGCGCCGTCGTACGCGTCGGGCGGACCGGCCGCGGTCCGGGGAGAGTCGAGCAGATCCACGGCGACGAAGTCGGCGAGCCGGGGGACCGCTGCCTCGGCGAGCTCCTGTGCGGCCCGCGCGAGGCCGGAGGCCGGGCCGGCACGCGAGTCGGTCTCGTCCGGCGGGCGCTGCCCGGCGGGGGAGTCCTGGACGCGTCGGTGCGCGGCGAGACACACGGCGCGCACGGTGCCGGTGCCGTCCTTGAGCGGGGTGATGACGGCAGGCGGGCCGAGGTCCGGGCCCAGGCGGGCCTCGGCCTCCCGCGTTTCGCCGGTCTCCAGCACCTCGCGCATCATCCGGTCGGCCTCGTCGCTCGCGGAGCCGGGCGCGATGTGCGGCAGGCGCAGCCCGCGCATCGCCGCCTCGGGCAGGGAGAGCGCGCGCTCGAGCCGGCGGTTGGCGCGCATCAGACGCAGCTCGGTGTCGAAGACGGCGAGCGGGAAGGGGGACTGGAGGAACGCCCATTCCTCCAGCGGTTCGCCCCGGGGCGGCTGCGGCCGGTCCGCGACGGCGGTCACCACGAGCCAGTCGGTCGTTCCGGTGTCCGGTGTCCGGCGGTGGGCGAGCAGCCCCAGCTCGAGGCGCCGGCCGTCCCGGTCCCGCACCGGCACCGTGCCGTTCCACCGGTCCCGCCCGGCCAGCATCCGCCGGGCCGCGCCGACGTCGGCGGCGAGCAGGGCGGCGGCGGGCCGACCGACGACCTGCGGGGCCTCGTAGCCGAGCAGCCACTGGGCGCCTTCGCTCCAGCCGGTCAGGATGCCCTGCTCGTCGATGGTGGCCGTGGCCGTGTACGTCGAGTGTCGCTCCATCGCCATCTCGCCCTTGCTCGGCAGGCTCTCCCTGACCAGCATGATCCTGGGCGGCGCGGAGCACCAACGCAGGCATCCGCACCACGACGACGGCCGCCCGCACAGGACGGCCGCCCGCTCAGGACGGCCGCCCGCTCAGGACGGCCGCCCGCTCAGGACGGCCGCCCGCACACGGACAGCCGTGGTCAGCCGTTGGCGAGCGCCTGTACCCGGTCCAGTGCCCCGTTGAACTTGTCGTGGTCCCCGACGGTCGGGCCGGAGGACGTGTACTGCCACATCGTGTAGTACGACCATCCCGCGGGCAGGGTCCCGGGGTCGGAGGCGTAGCGGGCGATCCACAGCGGGTTGTTGCCGGCGAAACCGCCGTAGTTGCCGGTGCACTGGGTCCACCAGCTGGTGGCGGTGTAGATGACGGCGTCCCGGCCCGTTCGCGCCTTGTAGGTGTTCAGGAAGTCGGCGATCCAGCCGACCATGGCACTGGCGGACTTGCCGTAGCAGGCGGCGCCGTACGGGTTCCACTCGATGTCGAGCGCACCGGGCAGGGTCTTGCCGTCCCGGGACCAGCCGCCGCCGTGGTCGACGAAGTAGTTGGCCTGGGTCGCGCCGCTCGTGGTGTCCGGGGTCGCGAAGTGGTAGGCGCCGCGGATCATGCCGACGTTGTAGGAGCCGTTGTACTGCTGGGCGAAGTACGGGTTCGTGTAGTACGTGCCTTCCGTGGCCTTGGTGTAGGCCCAGCGGACGCCGCTGCTCCACAGGGTGCTCCAGGCGACGTTGCCCTGGTAGCCGGCGACGTCGACGCCCTCGGTCTGGGTGACGTCACCGGTGGTGGGGGTGCCGCTTCGGCCGTCGTGGGCGAGGACGCCCATGCCCATGTGGGCGGAGCCGCGGGTGGGGGTGGTCGCGGCCTGGGCGGTGGTGAGGGGGAGGGTGAGGGAGAGCGCCGCGAGCAGGGCCGTGACGAGGACGGCGAGGGGACGCGGGCGGATGGAGCCGGGTCTGTGCACGGGCATGGCGTGCCTCCGGGAGTGGGGTGGGGGGAACCGTGGAGCGACCGCAGACGTACTGGACGTGCGCATGCCATTAATTGCCTGATAAAGAAGCTACGCACGTAGATGACGGCGTGGGAAGGGGGTCCGGAGGCTGCCGTTGGTCTACGCCTGCGAAATACTTACGGAGCTGCGGCAATGACGTCGTTTGACGGAAACTTTCAGGACGGCGAAACCGATCAGGGGTGCTGACGTGCACGAGGACGAGAACGACGGCGGACATCACGCCGCCGGCCAGGTGACACCGAGTGGTGCAGACCAGGAATTCCTGGCCCTGGAGCGCGAGTTGAGCGTGTTGCTCAGGCGCGCCCGGGCCAGCCAGGGCGAGATGGCCCGCGAGGTCCACCCCGACCTGGAGTCCGCCGCGTACGGCCTGCTCATCCGCCTCGACGAACTCGGCGGCCAGCGCGCCACCGAACTCGCCGCCTACATCGGCGTCGGCAAGGCCACGATGTCCCGCCAGCTGCGCGCCCTGGAGGAGCTGGGCCTGATCGCCCGCACGCCCGACCCGGCCGACGGCCGCGCCTGGCTGGTCACCCTCACCGAGGAGGGCCGCCGCCGCGTCGGCACGGTCCGCGAGGCCCGCCGCGCCCGCTACGTCCGCCAGCTCGCCCACTGGGACCGCCGCGAGGTGTCCGAACTGGCCCGGCTGCTGAACCAGTTGAACCGGGTCATGGAGAAGTAGGAAACAGCCGGGGGAGCAGGCCGGCCTCCCGGCGGCCTCACAACTCCACGTACACCACCGTCGCGTCGTCGTGCGTCTTGCTGCGCCCCAGGAACGCCCGCTCGTCGAGGTCCGCCACTTCCAGCTCACGGACCCGGTCGACCAGGCAGTGGGCGCCCTCCTTGGCGACCAGGCCGAACAGGGCCGTCCAGTCGCCCTCGTGGAACTTCTCCGTCCAGCGGGCCGCCCCGTCCGTCAGCGCGGCCAGGGCCCGCACCTCGCGCCGGGCCACGGTGCCGCTCACCGCGCGGGAGGCGACCGCGGGGTCCGCGGCGGCCGTGAAGAACCCGCCCTCCTTGTTGCGCAACCGGGCGTCGATCAGGGCGTCGCTGGCCAGGGCGGAGCGGGGCAGCCGGGCGAGACGGTCGTCCAGGACCTCCCTGACCGTGCCGTCGGGGGACTGCAGGAGCAGCACCGAGTCGGACAGGACCAGGTACTCCAGGGTGTCGGCGGACCAGCGGGTCACGACGACGGTCGCCTGAGGGGTTCGCGGGTGAGAAAGCTCACAGGTTTGAGCATGCGCTTCGGCGGTTCGGCCGATCGCCCGCGAGAGAATCTCCGGGAGCGTCAGATCTCGGCCGGAAAGGGTCAGTTCGGTCAGCGCGCCGCCGAGCCGCGCCGTGAACCACGGAACGGAATGCAGACACCCCGTCCCGTCCCGAGGAGGCGTCACCCCGTCCAGCAAGATCACGCAACCTCCCTGACCGGAGGCGGGTAGTCCGACGCCGGCGAAGTCCTCGTTGGGGCGGGTCGTGTCACCGGGTTCCGAAACGAGATCAGTGCGCATCCGGCCAGTCTGCACGACCCCTTCACAGGCTTCGCCAAAGGCTGGCAACCGCCGTCGAACGGGCACGCTCACCCAGGTCAGGCGCCTGGTTTGGGGGTAAATGGGGAGCTCCGGAAAGGCGTGGTGGCGAATACTGCCAAAGCCTGCCGCCCGCGTCCAACCGGCCCGCTGAACAAGACCACTGCACGGGCCAGAGGAACTTGCCCGCCAACTCTCCTCCGATGTTCACTCCTTCGGGTGGCGGGTCAGGTGATGCGCGACCACTGCCCACCGGCGCTGGGAGGGTCGGGAACCGTACGAACACGGGTGTACGCACCACTTGGCACCAAGACCACGGGGCGCCACCCGGGCCCTTGGGTAGACGAGTTCAGGATTGCGAGCACCGGTGCAGAAGAAGCGGCCTCGGCGCACAGGCAGGCAGACGGCCCCCGAGGGGGTCGCCGAGCAGACCCCCGTGGGCACCGGCCGCCCCACCCATGTGCGCACCCGGCTGATCGTCGCCGTGGCCGTGGTGGCCGCCGCCATCGCCGGAGCCGGGGCCCCCGCGCTGCTCACCGCCTCCCAGGACCTCAGTGACTCGCAGGACCTGGTGACGCTGGCCACCCGCACCCAGGACGCACTCGCGCTCGCCCACTCGCTGGCCGACGAACGCGACGAGGTCACCTCCTACGTCGCCGCGGGCCGGCCCAGGTCCAAGGCTCCCTCCGAGCAGCGCAGCGCCCGCGTCGACCGTCAGGTGGAGGACCTGAGCGCCGACGCCGACGCCCCGGCCTCCCTGCGCTCCGAACTGGCCGGCATCGCGGCCCTGCGCCGCGCCGCCCTCACCGGCAAGTCGAGCGCGCTCCAGACCCACCAGGCCTACTCCGCCACGATCGCCGAGCTGCACCGGCTCGCCGAGGACCTGGCCGAGCAGATGCCCCCGCGGGCCGGCTCCGGCGCGCACGCGCTCGCCGAACTGGACTCCGCCGTCCAGCAGTCCGCCGCCGCCCGCGGCCTGCTGCTGGCCGCGCTCAACATCCCGGCCACCACCCGGACGGTGATCAACCCCGTCACCGGCCTGGCCACCACGACCACCGCCCCGAGCGAGGCCGAGCGCAAGCAGCGCGACGCGCTCACCGCCGCCGCCCAGCAGGCCCGCCTGCGCGCCGACGCGGCCCTCGCCGACTTCCGCGAGACCGCGCCCAAGGCGGCCGTCGACTCCTACGACTCCACGGTCACCGGACCCGAGGTCAACTCCGCCGAGAAGTACCTCGCGGCCCTCACCGACCAGCCCTCGCTCTCCGACACCGAGACGACCCCCGGCACCAAGAAGCTGGACGCGGCCCTGTCCGCCCGTGTGGACCTCATGCGGGGCGCCGAGTCGGCCCTCTACGACCACCGCACCAAGGACCTCGAGGGGCTCCGGGACGACGACGTCACCGCCCTGGAGATCCGGGTCGCCGTCCTCGGCGCCCTGATGCTGGTCGCCGTCGGCATCGCCGGCGCCATGGCCCGCACCCTCACCCGCCCGCTGTCGGTCCTGCGCCGCGGCTCGGCCCGCCTGGCCGGGGCCGAGGACCCGACGGCCCAGGAGCCGATCGCCTTCACCGGCCGCAACGACGAGTTCGCCCAGGTCGTCCGCTCGGTCAACGCCCTGCACACGCACGCCGTCGCCCTGCACGAGCGCGTGACCACCCTGGAGACCGACCGCAAGCACCTGGTCGGCCAGCGGCAGAAGATGGCCGACGCCCGTGAGGAACTGCACGCCGAACTCAACGAGTCGGCCGCCCAGCTGGAGCGGCTGCGCACCAGCATCGGCGGTACGTTCGTCAACCTCGCCCTGCGCACCCTGGGCCTGGTCGAGCGCCAGCTGGCCGTCATCGAGGGCCTGGAGGAGCGCGAACACGACCCCGAGCGCCTCGCCACCCTCTTCAAGCTCGACCACTTCGCCACGGTCATGCGCCGCCACAGCGAGAACCTCCTGGTCCTCTCCGGCACCGAGCACGTGCAGCAGCACCACGGCCCGGTCCCGCTGGTCGACGTGGTCCGCGCGGCGGTCAGCGAGATCGAGCGCTACGAGCGCGTCCGCATCGCCGCCCTGCCCCCGCACGCCCACGTGGCGGGCTTCGCGGCCGACGACCTCTCCCACCTCCTTGCCGAACTCATGGAGAACGCCACCTCGTTCTCCCCGCCGGACCTGCCCGTGGAGGTCTCCGGCTGGCTGCTGGAGAGCGGTGAGGTGATGCTGTCGGTCCAGGACGAGGGCATCGGCATGGCGGCGGACCGCCTGGACCGCCTCAACTCCCGCCTGGCCGAGTTCGACCCCGACTCGCCCTACGACCAGGAGGGCGAGGACGGCCTGGGCCTCGGTCTGTACGTCGTGGCCCGACTCGCCCACCGCCACGGCGTCCGCGTCCAGCTGCGCGAGCAGAAGCAGGGCGGGGTGGCCGCGGTCGTCGTCCTTCCCCAGCCCCTCCTCACCGAGGCCCCGTCCGCAGCGACCCCGCAGACCGCCCTCCTCTCCGACACCACCCAGACCGTCTCCCTCCCGGGCGCCGACGCCGAGGCCAACTCCAACGTCCTGCGCTCCCGCCCGAAGCACCCGGACCCGCTGGTGGCCCTGGCGGAGAGGGCGGCCCGCGAGGCGGAGCAGACCACCCCGGAGGCGGCCGGGACCACGGCCGCGGCCGCACAGCAGGATCCCGGGAACGTCGCAGAGCAGACGGAGGCGGGGACAGCCGAACCTGAGTCCGGGGACGACGGGTTGCTCGCGCAGGCGGATGCCCCTGCCCCGGAGTTCGGGGTGGGCGGGTTGCTCGCCGAGGCGGGTGCGGCCGTCCCGGAGTCCGGCGACGGCGCGTTGCATGCGCAGGCGGAAGCCTCCGTCCCGGAGCTCGGGGACGACGGGTTGCTCGCGGAGGCGGGTGCGGCCGTTCCGGAGTCCGGCGACGGCGGGCTGTACGCGCAGGCGGATGCCTCCGCCCCGGAGGCCGCGAGTGCCGAGGCGCGCGCCGCGGGGGATGCCGTCGGCCCGGAGACCGGGACCACCGAGCCGGACGCCCAGGCACGCGCAACCGGGCCGGACGTCCAGGCGCGGGTCGCCGAGTCGGACGCCGAGGACGCCGAGGCGCGCTCCGCCGACCCGGATTCCGGCATCGGTGAGACGCACATGCGGGCCGAGGCTCCCGAGCCGGGCCTCGCGGAGTCGCCGGCCCGGCCGAAGGAGCCGCTGGAGACCTTCGCCGAGACGACGATGGAGCTGCTGCTCCCGGAGATCGCAACGGATCCCGCGGCCGCCGATGGCGAGGACGCCCCGCTGGGGCCACCCGCACCCGACGACGAGAGCCGCACCGGTGGTGCGGGTGGGCACGACCACGCCGACGGCGAAGCCGAGGCGGTCACCAGCAAGGGCCTCCCCAAGCGCACCCCGAAACTCACCAGCCCCACCCAGCCCCCGCGCCAGCGGGCCCGCTCGGTGGACGCCGAAGCCCTCCGCCGCAGGCTCGGCGGCTTCCGCCAAGGAGCACAGGCCGGCCACCGGGACGTAGAGGCAGAGATCGCAACACGCACCGAACAAGCCACGGGGGGAACAGCCGAGGAGGCAAGCAGTTGACCGCGCCCAGTACCTACGGCCTGAGCAGTGAAGCCCGCAACCTGCACTGGCTTCTGACCAACCTGGTCGAGGAAGTACCCGGGATCCAGTCCGTCGCAGTCGTCTCCTCGGACGGCTTGCTCCTGCTCTCCTCCGACCCCGCGCGGACGGCAGAGGCCAGGCAGAAGCGGCCGGCCAGGGGCCCCCGGGGTTCCTCCGCCGACCTCGCCACCATCGTCTCCGGTCTCGGCAGCCTCACCGTCGGCGCCGCCCGGCTGATGGACTTCGGCGGGGTCAGGCACACGATGATCGCGATGGACGAGGGCAGCCTCTTCGTGATGTCGATCAGCGACGGCTCGCTGCTCGGCGTGCACGGCTCCGCGGAGTGCGACATGAGCGTGGTGGCCTACCACATGGCTCTCTTCGTGGGCCGTGCCGGTCACGTCCTGACCCCGGAACTCCGCAGCGAGCTGCGGAAATCCATGGAGGCCGAGTCGACCGGGAGCCCCCGATGAGCGGCCCGGCCAGGAGGCACCGGCTCCCTGTGCGCGGCGGCGACCGCAAGCCGGCCCGCGTCCGTCCCTACTCGCTCACCGGCGGCCGTACCCGCTTCGGGCACGTCCTCCTCGTGGAGACGTTCGTGGGAAGCACGGCGGGCACCGCCGCCCTCCAAGCACCCGGGGCACGCAAGGAACTGACAAGTGCGCCGCTCTCCCGGGTCATGCCGGAGATGCGGGCCATCGTCGAACTGTGCCGCCGTATGCGCACGGTGGCCGAGATAGCCGCGCTGCTGAGAATGCCGCTCGGCGTGGTCCGTGTCCTGCTCAGCGACCTTGCGGACCAGGGAAAGATCCGTGTGTACGGCACCGGAACCGGTCACGGCACCGGCCGCCCGGACCGCGTTCTGCTGGAAAGGGTGCTGAGTGGACTCCGCCGTCTCTGACGCCACCGGCGTCAGCCCCCTCGTCGCCGGTTTCGCCGAGCCCGACGAGGACCTGAAGGCCTGGCAGAGGGACCGTAACCGGGCCCCCGTCGCCACGAAGATCGTGGTCGCGGGCGGCTTCGGCGTCGGCAAGACCACTCTGGTCACCACCGTCTCGGAGATCACGCCGCTGCAGACCGAGGCGCTGATGACCGAGGCGAGCGAGGGCACCGACGACCTCTCCGCCACGCCGGGCAAGCTGACCACCACGGTCGCCATGGACTACGGCCGCATCACGCTCGACGACGACCTGGTGCTCTACCTGTTCGGCACGCCCGGCCAGCAGCGGTTCTGGTTCATGTGGGACGACCTGGTGCGCGGCGCGATCGGCGCCGTCGTGCTGGCCGACACCCGCCGCCTGAAGGACTGCTTCCCGGCACTGGACTACTTCGAGAGCTGCGGGCTGCCGTACGTCGTCGCGGTCAACCACTTCGACGACAGCGAGCTGTTCGAGCCGGAGGACGTGCGCGAGGCACTGACGATCCCCGCGCACATCCCTGTCATGATCATGGACGCGCGGCGCCGGATCTCGGTGATCGAGACCCTCCTGGCCCTGGTGGGCCACGCGCTGGACGAAACCCCCGAGTAGTCCCCAGCCCCCGTAGGAGAACCACCCGCATGCGGAAGATACTCGTCGTCGGAGCCGGCCAGTCCGGACTCCAGCTCGCCCTCGGTCTGCAGTCCCACGGCTACGAGGTCACCCTGATGTCGAACCGGACCGCGGACGAGATCCGCGTCGGCCGGGTCATGTCGACGCAGTGCATGTTCGACACGGCCCTGCAGCACGAACGCGATCTCCAGCTGAACTTCTGGGAGTCCCAGGCCCCGAAGATCGAAGGACTCGGTGTCTCGGTCGCCGCCCCCGGCTCCTTCGACCCGGGCCCCTCGCAGCGCGCGATCGACTGGGTGGGCCGGCTCGACGGGCACGCGCAGTCGGTCGACCAGCGCGTGAAGATGGCCGGCTGGATGGAGACGTTCGCCCAGCGCGGCGGCCAGCTGGTCATCCACGGCGCGGCGGTCGGCGACCTCGACTACTTCTCCCGGACCTACGACCTCGTCCTGGTCGCGGCCGGAAAGGGCGAACTGGTGTCGATGTTCGGCCGCGACCCGGAGCGTTCCCCGTACAACGAGCCGCAGCGCGCCCTCGCGGTGTCGTACGTCCACGGGCTCGGCCCGCGCCCCGAGCACCCGGAGTTCGACGCGGTCCGCTGCAACGTGGTCCCCGGTGTCGGGGAGATGTTCATCATGCCGACGCTCACCACCTCCGGCCGCGCCGACATCCTGTTCTGGGAGGGCATACCCGGCGGCCCGCTCGATGTCTTCAACGGCGTCAAGGACCCGGCGGAGCACCTCTCCCTGACCCTGGAACTCATGGAGACGTTCGTTCCGTGGGAGTACGCGCGGGCCACGAAGGCCGAATTGACCGACGCCGGGGGCACGTTGGCGGGCCGCTACGCCCCGACCGTGCGCAACCCCATCGGCCGGCTGCCCTCCGGCGGACTGGTCCTCGGCGTGGCCGACGTGGTCGTGGCCAACGACCCGATCACCGGGCAGGGCTCCAACTCCGCGTCCAAGTGCGCGGCGGCCTACCTCGCCTCGATCCTGGAACGGGAGGACAAGCCGTTCGACGAGGAGTGGATGCAGAGTACGTTCGACCGGTACTGGGCGACTGCGTCGCATGTGACCAAGTGGACCAACGCGATGCTGGCGCCGCCGCCGGAGCACGTCCTCAACCTCCTCGGCGCGGCCGGTCAGCTGCCGCCGGTGGCTGATCGTTTCGCCAATGCATTCAACGATCCGGCCGACTTCGAGAACTTCTTCTACGAGCCGGAGAAGACGGGCGCTTATCTGGCCTCGGTCGCCGGAGCGTGACGGGCTGCTGACCAGCAATCCGACCGCCGTTACCTGTCGTTGCTGGTTGATGTCGGTCGCCCTCGGACTGCCCAGAGACGGCCCCGGTGTGCTGCCGGGGTCGCCTCCAGCGACGGCGTACGCGCGCAACAGCCGAGCGGTCGGGTCTCTGCCTGTATGCAGCCCGGCTGCCTTGTCACACCCCCCGGAGCGTTTCGTGTCACGTCAGCGTGACAAGGAATCTGCCGGGGACGGCTCGTGAGGGGGAGACTGTTCAAGGTGAATGCTGTACTGCAGCAAGTCTTGACAATCATCGGCGTACTCGCTGGCGTCGTTGCTTCCTACGGAGCGGCGACCATGACCGAGCGATCCAAATGGAAGAGGTCTCAGTCCACTCGGTGGGATGAGAAGCGCCTTACTGCTTACAGTGAATATGCCAATGCTGTGAAGCTGAGTGTGCGGGTGTGCTATCGGATCGCAGCCGGCAGGAATCTTGTGCCGGCAGGCCAACCCATTGATCCTGAAGCTGGCGTGATCGCGCTTGCTGAAATAGAGAACGAGCGTGCCGCTAAATGGGAGACGGTCCTGCTGTTAGGTGAACCGGCAACGATATCGGCGGCTCGCACATGGCATGAGTCCGTGTGGAGACTGGAGATGCTCACTCGGAGGCAAGGCGTAGATTCTGCCACTTTCGTTGCGGCCTATAAGGAGAGTGTGCGATTGCGGAACGTTTTCTATGCGAAGGCTCGTTGCGATCTAGGTGTGTTGAGTGGAGAAATACCGTCGCCCACCTTCGGTAGTCTGCGGCTGTGATTGATTCCGATGGCTGGACGGGCGGCCGAAGGAGTGAAGGGCTGGGTCTCTGACCTACAGCCGTGCAATCGATCAACGCCGCGACCGGCGGTTTAGCTGTCGATGCTTGTCAGCGTTGGTCGTCGGCGAGCACTTTTCGACGGCCCCTGGGGGGTAGTCCGGGGGCCGCTGGTGCTTCCCGCCGTTTAGCCCCTTCTATGTGAACTACGGGCACCAGGAGTGCCCCCTCTTGCCACCCCGCCAGCCCTGGAGGTCTGTGGTTCAAGAGCCGATGGCATTCAAAATGGCCTGGAGTTGTTCTTGGGATATGCGGCCGGAACTGTTGACTGCCTGTCCGGTCCGGGCGTCGTAGGTAACGCCGTTGTCGCAGTACAGGTAGCGGACCGGGAGCCCGAAGTCGGCATCGGAGGTGCAGTACAGCGTCGGCGCAAGCGTAGCGGCAGTCGTCGACATCATGGCTGACGCCGCAGCGCTGGAGGGAGCAGCGAGGCCGGCCATGCCCGCACTTGCCAGGACGAAAACGACGGTAACCCGCATTGTTCGACTGATGCTTGGGGAGATCTTCATGGCGGTTTGCGGTTTCATTGGTTGCGAACTGGGCGAGTATTGGACCTCAATCCGATCGCATCCAGGTTCTGGGATTGGGTCCAGCAATTCCCCGGAGCCAGTTCATTCGTGCAGCTCTTGTTGACGGTGCAACGGTATCGGCTCCAAGGGGGCTTCTCTCCCAGCACATCATGGAGCTCTCAATGGCGCAAATGGGCAGTGCAGTAGATGTTCCGCATGCGCTGTCATGTTTTCTGTGGAGTCTGCGACGATGCGAACAACCCCAAACCTTGGTCCGCGCCCCACTGGTGAGGTATTCAACTGCACTCGGCAGACGCACTGTGAGGTCAGCGGAGCCTGAATGGCTCAGTCAAGCGGGCTTCCTGAACACTGGAGCCCGAGCTTGGAAGATCGCGTAGGCGGATCCGGTCTGAGCTGTCAATTCGCTGACTTGCGGATTCTCGGGTCGCACTCCGGTGTTCCCCGCTACTCCCCGCCGCTCGCCGCCCCATCGGGCACGTGGGAGGCGCGGTGCATGCTCGTCGGTCGCTGTTGCGTGACCTACGGCTCACCCCACTCGGGGACGCACATCATGCTGTGAGCCGGCACCACGGGTTCGCTCGGCAATGGATCGATTCCGCGAACCCGTACGGCCACGATGTCGGCGGGGGTGGCAGATCGGGTCGGGAGTCTCGTCAAGCGCCACCTGAAGGCCTCTGGGACGTCCTTGGCGGGCAGTTCCACCATGGCGAGGCTGACCCATCGGTCGTAGTTGGTGGGGTACACGCGAATCGAAGTGCCGCATTCCTGGCAAACCGGTGACTCGATCCATGTCACGTCGTCGGGGTCGGGGTCGGGCCTGGGGGCGGCTGTGGCCCCGTCGGCCTCGGCCATCTCGTTGGCGAGGATGTTCCAGCACTTCTCGCAGTACCTCGCCATGAGGTCGATTCGCCCTCGCTCGCGAACGGTAGGGCTTGCGTCACCGCAGCGGTCACATGCGAACTGGTCTTGATCGGATAAATCCCCCATGTTTCCAAGTGTGGTTGATTCCGACTGGATCCCAGTAGGTCGCGATTTGGTCTCGTTCAACGGTCACGCACTCGCGTGGCCGGCGGAGCCTCAGTGACTGCGGCAAGTCGGCGTGGCGCCGTTCATCGACTGGCGACGACGCCACGCTGGCATTGCAGTCTGGCCCCATCTCCATCAGGTCGATCACGAGGAGTCGGCGGCATCGGTCAACCGGCTGGAATTCTGGGCCGACGGTCCGCTGAGGTTCGGCGCTGACCGCTGCTGTTCGCGTCTGTTGGTGTCAGCCGTGGGTGTCACCCTGCCAAGCCCCTCTTGACAGCTCGACCCGTCGCGGTCAGCCCACTCGTCATCGTTCCCCTGAAGACGATTGTGAACTGCTGACCGGCGTCGGAGGCCCCGCAGGCGGCCCAGCCCACTGCCGATCGAGGCCGTGGCGGGTATGTGGCAGAAGGGCACGGCAGACTGCGGTCATGTGGATAGCAACGGCAGTGATGGCGCTGGTCTTCGTGCTCGGGTTGGCCTCCGCGGTTGTTCAGGCTCGCAAGGGCCGGTGGTGGAGGGCTGGCGCGGTCTTCCTTCCTGTCCTCGGCATGGTGGTGATGCTGCTTGGCGGCGTGGAGCGGCAGGTCGCGTCGCTCTTCTGGCTGGGATGCCTGTTCGTCGTGGCTGGCTTCGGCGCAGAGGCCATGGCCTACTGGAGGACTCGAACTCTTGAAAGGGAGCAAATGGGCCAGTGACGGAGTCACGCGTCGATGAGCTGGAACTTTGATGGGCGCGTCAAGCCCATCGTGCCCCCGCACCGACGTACCACCTCGACCCACCACTCTCCCCGGCTCGTACGGTCGGATCATCTACGCGAACGTACGAGCGGCTCTGAGAGCTGCCGTTGACGACGGATGCCTGAGCCGTAACCCGGTCTCCGCGCGATCCGTGAAGCCGCCGGCGCTCGACCCCAAGCGCGTGGTGCCCTGGTCGGCAGAGCGGGCATTCGCCGTACGGGCAACGATGCCGGAACGGTACCGGGCCATGGTCGACCTGGGAGCGGGCTGCGGCGTGCGCCAGGGGGAGATCCTGGGTACCGCCGTCGGTTCGGCCGATTTCGACTCCGACACGCTGCACGTGGTTCAACAGCTCAAACTCGGCCGCAGCAAGCCCGTGTTCGCGTTGCCCAAGGGCGGCAAGACCAGGGATGTACCGCTTCCCGGCCCCGTGGCCGACGTGCTCAGGGCCCACATGAAGCAGTGCCCCCGGTTGAGATCACGTTGCCCTGGAGAACGCCTGAGGGGCCGACGGTGACCCGGCGGCTCGTGAGCACGGCATGCATGCACTGAGGCACTTCTACGCGTCCGCGCTCCTGGATGGCGGGGAGAGCATCAAGGCAGTCAGCGAGTATCTCGGGCACAGCAACGCTGCCTTGACGCTACGGATCTACGCTCACCTCATGCCGAGCAGCCAGGAGCGGACCCGTACGGCGATCGCGACGGGCTACGTCACGGCTCAACGTTCTGTCTGACGGCCCACAGACGGTCCACGGCCCCGTACAGGGAGCCCAGTTCGGTAGGATCAGCTGGTAGTAGAAGCCGTGCGGTGCCGTGGGACTGCTTCTCCGAGCCGGAGAAGACGGGCGCCTGCCTGGCCTCGGTCGCCGGCGCCTGACGAGCCTCTGACCTGCGGTCGGGCCGTCGTTGTCGACAGACGGTTCACGTGAGGTCCTGCGGGGTCCCTGGTGCGGCCGGCTCCACGGGCCGCCGGGTGAGCCACAGGTCGTTGACCGAGCCGGGGGAGCCTGTCGGTGAGCGCTGTGGCAGCTCTGCGGCGCGTGCCGGACGTTTGCGGACAGCGGATGCCGAGAGGGACAGCGCGCGTCGGTGGGTCCGATGCGCGCGTCCTGGGCCGGTCCCACGGGGAGGATCGATGATGACGAGGGCGAGTTGCCTGCGTTCCAGGATGTCCCCGGCGGTGGCGGCGTGATCCGGCCGAGCGGCGGGATGCTGCACCACGTCGAGATCTGGGTGCCCGACCTCGGCCGGGCCGCCGTCTCCTTCGGCTGGCTGCTGGAGGCGCTGGGATACACGCCGTTCCAGAGCTGGAGCAACGGGCGCAGCTGGCGGCTCGGGGCGACCTACCTGGTCTTCGAGCAGTCCCCGGCCCTCACCGCGGGTGAGCACGACCGGTGCCGGCCCGGGCTGAACCATCTGGCGTTCCATGTCGAGGACGCCCGCACCGTGGAGGCGCTGGTCTCCGAGGGACCGCGACACGGCTGGAGCCTGATGTTCCCCGACCGCCACCCGCACGCCGGCGGCGAACAGACCTACGCCGCCTACCTGGAGAACACCGACGGCTTCGAGGTCGAACTCGTTGCCGTCACCCCCTCCGAACCAGCCTGACGGGCGCTCACCCCGGATACGGGTCTGAACGGCGAGGCACGTTCCCCCGGCCGCTCCCCCCCCGCATGCCTGCTCCGTGTGCGGAGCCGCAGGTCAGGAAGAACCCCGAGTCCTTTGGGGGCCGTCGGGGCGTACGGCGCCCAGTACCGGAAAGGACGCCAGAGGGGAGAGCTTCACCTTCTCGCCGGTTCTCGGGGCCTGTACGACGGTGCCGGCCCCTACGTACATCGCCACATGGGTCGCCTCGGGGAAGTAGACGACCAGGTCGCCGGGGCGGAGTTCGGCCAGGGGGATTCTCCTCAGGCGGGACCACTGTTCCTGGCTGGTGCGGGGGATCGGGGTGCCCGCGTGGTCCCAGGCCTGGGAGGTCAGGCCCGAGCAGTCGTAGGACCTGGGGCCCTGGGCGCCCCACTGGTACGGCTTGCCGATCTGGTCCATGGCGTACTGGACCGCGCGGTTGCCTTCGTCGGACGCCGGCCGGCTGTCGTCGAGGGCGCCCGAGTCCGTGAGCTTCTGCTGGGCGTCGGCGACGCCCTGCTGCTCCAGTCTGGTCACCGCCCCCAGCTGATCCGGAGTGAGCGTGGCGAGGAGCCGCTCGACGTCGGCGAGCCTGGTCCGCACGGCGTCGCGTTCCCTCTTCTGCCGGTCGGCGAGGGCGAGCCGGGTGTCCAGGGCCTTGCGGGCCGCCCGGGCCAGCGCGTCCTTCCTCTTCTCGGTACCGGTCAGCCGCGCCACCGTCTCGGCGCGCTCGCGGGCCAGCTGTCCGATGACATGCCCCTCGTCCAGCGCGTGCTGCGGGTCGCGGGCGAGCAGCAGGCGGACGTAGGGGGAGAGGTCGGTGCTGCTCTGGTACTGCTGCCGGGCCAGGCGCCCGACGTCGGTCCGGCTGCCCTGCAGGGCGAGCCGGGCGCGGGCCAGTTCGCCGTCGACGCGGGTCACCTCGGCCTGCTGCCGCCTGAGCCTCACCGCGGTGGCGTTGTAGGTCTCGGTGGCCTGTTCGGTCTGCCGGTACAGCTGCTGAAGGTCCGTCAGCAGCTGGGAGACGGACCGTTGCGGGGCGGGTGCGGCCGTCGCCGGTACGGGTGCGAGGACGACTTGGGCCGCCACCGTGGCCGTACACGCCAGGCGCAGAAGCACTCCTGACACGTCATCACCTCCGGTGCGCAGCGGACGGACCGTCCGCCCACTGCCGCATCGTGATAATCAGACGTGTAGGTGCGCAGTGCGGAGCATGTGTGCGCCGTTCGGCGCAACGTTCTCACCCGGTCGGGTCACCCGGCTTGCCGGACGGCTCACTGTCCGGCTTGGACCAGGGCCACCTGAGGCGGCCGCGGCCCAGCACCCCCTCGGGGTCGTACCGGTACTTCCATCCCTGCACCAGGCCCAGCTTGCTGCTGTGCCCCCTCGGCACGCGGCGGTAGACGAGCACGGTGGGCGGGCCGCCGGCCGCGTCCGGGACGGGGATGCGATACGTCTTCGGGGGGTGGCCGGTCATGCCCACCAGCACGGGCAGCACGCGCCCGTCCATGGGGCCGCCCTCGAAGGGGGTGTCCTGACTCTTCACGGCTTCAGTCTCGGCCATCCTCGGCGAGCGCGCCGACGAGGGCCGCCGTCTGCGGGTCGCGCCCGGCGGTCACCGTGAGGACGGCCACGAACTGCTCGACCAGCCAGTCGCGCAGCTCGTCGGCCGGGGGCTGTTTGTCCTCGTCCAGCCAGATCAGCGAGGCCGCCTCCACCGCCGTGATCCACATCCGGACGGTCATGCGCAGCCGCGGGCCGGGATCGGAGACGCCGAGATGGCTGAAGATGTGCTCGGCGGCGGCCCGGCGCACCCCGTCCACTATGGCCGTGGTCCGGGACGTCTCCACCACGCTGCCGCCCTGGAGCAGCGCACTGAAGCCGGTGTCGTGCTCGTCGACGAAGGTCAGATAGCGGTCGAGGACCCGGGAGAGGCGGGTCAGCATGGGGCCCTGCCGGGGCTCGTCGAAGCAGTGCTGCAGCTCCTCGGCCGCGGACCTGAGCGCGGCCTCGTACAGCTGCTGCTTTCCGCCGGGGAAGTACCGGTACACCAGGGGGCGCGAGACCCCGGCCGCCTCGGCCACGTCGTCGAGCGAGATGTCCTCCGGGGCGCGGTGCGCGAAGAGGGACAGCGCCGCGGCGAGGAGCTGGCTGCGGCGTTCCTCGACGCTGAGCCGGCGGTAGGCGGGGGTGGCGGCCTGCGGGGTCATGTCCGGCAGCGTAACCGGGCGGACCGGACCGTGCCGGGCGGAGCGGACCGTGCCGGGCGGACCGGCCCCGGCGCGTGGCCGGAACCGGTCTCCCGGGCGATCAGCCCCGTGGGCGTGGGACTAGGTGACGGCCTTGAAGCTCATGACGCCGAAGGGGAACTGGTCGGGCTTCTTCACGCCCCAGTTCATCGACCAGACCTGGCCCTTGCAGCCCGTCTTCGAGTACAGGTTGAGCATGTGCGGAGAGTTGTTGTTGATCGACCGCACCGCCACGGAACGGCTGTTGTTGCACTTGCCGAACTGGGGGTTCACCTTCCCGTACCGGCCCGTGTAGTGCTCCTTGGACCACACGCACGTGTAGTTGGTCTCGCAGTCCCCGCTCGCTGCGTGGGCGGGAGTGGTCATGACGGCCACGCCGATGCATCCGGCCGCGGCCATCACCCCCGCCGAGCGAGTGATGCGCTTGAGGAAAGTCACTGGATAAATCCCCGTAGATTTGAAGTCAGTTGACGATCGCGACCGCGAATAGTCGGATGATCACCACGGTCGCCCCGTCAGTCTAACCATCCACCTACGCCAGCAGCCCGGAGGACCTCCACAGTCTCCGGCCGGCCCCGCGCAGCACCCCGATGTCGTCCAGGAAGTCCGTCAGGCGCTTCGCGCCCGTCTGCATGACCTCCCGGCGGTGTCCGCTGGCCTTCACCTGGGCCATCGCCTCCCGCTTGTCGAGGCCGACGTTGGTGTACACCTCGGGGTTGACGAAGGCCACCGAGAAGATCCGCGCGAACTCGCCGGAGGTGACCCGGGTGAACTCCTGCGACCACTTCGGTGCCGTCAGCATCTGGCGGCGCAGCTCCTCGCGGGCGTAGCGGACGTGCCGGGCCTCCTCGACCACGTGGATCCGGGTGACCCCGCGGATCAGGGGCTGCACCCGCTCGTCCGGGAAGGTCAGCCGCTGCATCCAGTCCAGCACCTCCTCGCCGAGCAGCGTGGCGGTGAAGGAGCCGGGGGTGGTCGAGATCGTCTTGAACAGGCGGCCGAGGTTCAGGTGTGCCCGGCTCACCGGGTACCAGGGGGCGTCGCCCCGCGCGATCAGCCGCGCGAACATCTTCGAGTGCCGGCACTCGTCCTCGATCTCGGTGAGGGCGTACCGCACATGCGCGCTCGTCGCCGCCTTGTCGTAGATGTGCCGGACGAGCAGCTGCATCAGGATGAGTTCGAACCAGATGCCCAGCGAGGCGAGCGCGGCGGCCTCGTGCTGCGACAGCAGGATCCGCTGTTCCTCGCCCATCCGCTTCCACAGTGGTGTGCCGTAGAGCGAGACCAGCTCCGGCGGCCAGAACCACTTGCCGTCCTCGAAGGGCGCGTCCCAGTCCAGCTCCTTGTCCGGGTCGAAGGAGTGCTTGGCGGAAGAGACGAGCAGCCGTTCGGCCACCTGTTCGCGGTCCTTGAGCAGGCCGAGCGCGTCGCGCAGTCCGTCCACCGCGTCCGCCTCCGTCAGGGTCGTCATGGCTCCCTCACCTCGTTACCCGGGGTACATCGTCCGCCTCTTATGAGACTGCTTGTCAGCAAGGCCGTCAATCCCCTGCACATGACTTGTTGACTCGGCGTCTACGTGTGAGCCTGCGGAGTATGCCGACCTACGACCTGTACGCCAACGAGCCCGCAGACTCCCCGTGGCAGGTGCCCGCGACCGGCGCGGCCCGTTTCAGCTGGGAGTACGACGAGGGCCGGGACCGCTTGCTCGCCCTGTACCAGAAGGGCAAGGACAAACAGTGGGACGGGCAGAAGCGCATCGAGTGGGACCTGGAGGTGGACCCGTACGACCCGCTCGGCACCCCCGACGAGTCGATGGCGCTCTACGGAACCCCCTACTGGGCCAAGCTCACCGACAAGGACAAGGGCGACCTGCGCCGGCACTACGCCTCCTGGCAGTTCAGCCAGTTCCTGCACGGCGAGCAGGGCGCGATGATCTGCGCGGCACGGATCGTGGAGTCGGTGCCCGACCTGGACGCCAAGTTCTACTCGGCGACCCAGACGATGGACGAGGCCCGGCACGCCGAGATCTACGGCCGTTTCCTGCACGAGAAGATCGGGATGCTCTACCCGATCAACGACAACCTCCAGTCCCTCCTCGGCGACACCCTGCGCGACAGCCGCTGGGACATGCCCTACCTCGGCATGCAGGTCCTCATAGAAGGCCTGGCCCTTGCCGCGTTCGGCATGATCCGCGACACCACCACCAAGCCGCTCCCCAAGCAGATCCTCGCCTACGTCATGCAGGACGAGGCCCGGCACGTGGCTTTCGGCCGCATGGCGCTGCGCGACTACTACCAGCAGCTCACCGACGCCGAACTGCGTGAGCGCGAGGAGTTCGTCATCGAGGGCTGCTATCTGATGCGCGACCGGCTGCGCGGCACCGAGGTCCTGGAGAACTTCGGCATCCCCAGGGCGGAGGCCGGGCGGCTCAGCGAGAACTCCGAGTTCCTCCAGCTCTTCCGGCGCCTCCTCTTCAGCCGCATCGTGCCCTGCGTCAAGGACATCGGGCTGTGGGGCAGGCGGCTCCAGGAGGCCTATGTCGACATGGGTGTCTTCGAGATGGGCGACTCGAACCTGGACCTGCTGATGGCCCAGGACGAGGAGATCGCCGAGCAACTCGACGCCGAACGCTTCGCCACGGAGGAGCTGGAACGGGTGGCGGAGGTGCACGAGGCGATCGAGTCGGGGGCGGCCGAGGCCTGACGGCTGTCGGGTGCGGTGCGGGCCCGGTCACCCGGGTGCAGTAGCGTGCTGGCGTGTCCATGCCTCCTGCGCCGCAGCAGCCGCCGTACCCGCACCAGCCCCAGCAGCCGCAGTACCCGTACGGCGGGCAGCCCCCGCAGCCCCCGGGGCCGTACGGCACCCCGTACCCCCAGCAGCAGCCGTACCCTCCGCAGCCCTATCCGCAGCAGCAGTACCCCGGGTGGGGCGCGCCGCCCATGGGGCCGCCGCCGAAGAAGCGCCGGGTCGGTCTGGTGCTCGGGATCGTGGGCGGGGTCGTCGCGGTCGGCATCGCGGGGGTCCTGCTGCTCGGGGCGCTGTTCGAGAGCGGCTTCCCCACGGCGAAGAACAAGCTCACCCTGCCCAGGACGCTCGCCGACGGCCGTTTCGAGCTGGCCCAGGATCTCTCCGACACCGCGGGGCAGCAGATCGAGCAGGAGGCCGACGGCGCCTGGGACGCCAAGGACGTCGTCGCCGTCATCGGCCGGTACAGCGTGGGTGACGACGTCACCAAGGGGCAGCTGGTGATCTCCGGCATGTTCGGCCGGTTCAGGAACACCGACGAGGCCCGCGGCAACATGCTGAAGGGCGCCGGCCGTGCGGACGGCGTGACGGTGGCCGTGGCGCGAAGGGACTTCACCCAGGACGGCGCACCCACGATCAGCTGTGAGGTGCTCACCCAGAAGAAGCTCGGCGTGACCATGACCTATCCGCTGTGTGCTTGGAACGACGGCAATACGGGCGCCGCGGTCGCGGTGATGACCCCCAAGACGGCCCATCAGGACCCGTCGGACGTGGACCTCGCGTTCTATGCGAAGTTCACCCGCCAGATCCGTTCCGAGACGGTCCAGCCGATCGGCTGACCGCCGCCGCCTCCTCGGGCTGCCCGGGCCCGGAGGACTCACGATCCGAGAACGGCCCGCATCACCTCCTTCGCGATCGGTGCCGCATCCCCGCCCCCGCTGATCTCGCCCCGGTCCGCCGCGGCGTCCTCGACCACCACCGCCACCGCGACCTTCGGTTCCAGGTCGGCATCGGCCTGCGCCCAGGAGACGAACCAGGCGTACGGCACACCGGAGTTGCCGACGCCGTGCTGGGCGGTGCCGGTCTTGCCGCCGACCGTGGCACCCGGGATGGCCGCATTGGCGCCGGTGCCCTCGCTGACCACGTCGGTCATCAGCTCCCTCAGCCGTACGGCCGTCGACGGGCGCATCACCTGCCGGTCGGGCCGTACCCAGTCGCCCAAGAGCGTCTCGCCGCCCCGCCGGGTGGTCCGCTCCACCAGGTACGGCGCCCGCAGCCGGCCGCCGTTGGCCACGGCCGCCGCGACCATCGCCATCTGCAGCGGGGTCGCCCGCGTGTTGTACTGCCCGATCGAGGACAGCGCCAGCTGGGCCTTGTCCACATGCGTGTCGAAGGTGCTGGGGGAGACGGGGAAGGGGATCCTCAGCCGGCTGTCGTTGAAGCCGAACGCCTGGGCGGTGGCCGACATGTTCTCCACTCCGACGTCCACGCCCAGCTTGGCGAAGACCGTGTTGCACGACCACGTGAAGGCCTCCCGCACGGAGGCGTCGCGGCAGCCGTCGCCCTCGTTGATCAGCCGGGTGGTGGTGCCGGGCAGCCGGTAGGGGTCGGGGGAGCGGGTGGCGCCGTCCAGGTCCGTGACTACGCCCGCGTCCAGGGCGGCCGCCGCGGTGACCACCTTGAACGTCGACCCCGGCGGATAGGTCTGCACGACCGCCCGGTTGAGCATCGGCTTCTCCGGGTCGTGGTTGAGCCGCTCCCACGCCGAGGCCGTCGCCTCGCTGTTGCCGGACAGCTCGGCCGGGTCGTACGACGGCGTCGACACCAGCGCCAGCACGCGGCCGGTGGTCGGCTCGATCGCGGCCACCGCGCCCTTGCGCCCTCTCAGTCCCTGGTACGCCGCCTGCTGTGCACGCCGGTCCAGGGTGGTGACCACGTTTCCGCCGGGGCTGGGCCGTCGCGTCACGTCGTGCCACAGCGGGAAGGGCGCGAGCATCGGGTCGCTGCCGGAGAGCACCCCGTCCTCCGCGTTCTCCAGGAGCGAGGCGCCGTACATCTGCGAGGCGAAACCGGTGACCGGGGCGTACAGCGGCCCGTTCCGGTAGGTGCGCTCGTAGCGCAGCTGCTCCCTGGTGTCCTTGGAGCCGGTGACCGGCTCGCCGCCGACCAGGATGTCGCCGCGCGGCTGCTGGTAACGGGCGATCGTGGGGCGGCGGTTGGCCGGGTTGGCGTCGTAGGAACCGGCCTGGACGACCTGGACGCGGGCGGCGTTGGCGAGCAGGGCCACCAGCAGCAGGGCGCAGAACGACCAGGCGTGCCGGATGTACCTGGCCATCGGCCGGCCGTTTCCGTACTCGGTCACGGGGCCACCCGCCCGTCGTACTGGCTGCGGGCCGAGTCGCTCACCCGGATCAGCAGGGCCACGATCGCCCAGTTGGTGACGACCGAGGAACCGCCCTGGGCGAGGAACGGCATCGCCATGCCCGTCAGCGGAATCAGACCGGTGACCCCGCCCGCGATCACGAACACCTGGAGCGCGAGGATCGAGGCGAGGCCGACCGCGAGGAGCCGGCCGAAGGGCTCCCGCAGGGCGAGGCCCGCCCGGTAACCGCGCTCCACGAGCAGTGCGTAGAGCAGGATGATCGCGGCGAGACCGGCCAGGCCCAGCTCCTCGCCCGCCGTCGCCAGGATGAAGTCCGACTTGGTGGCGAAGCCGATGAGGACGGAGTGGCCGCGCCCCAGCCCGGTGCCGAGGACACCGCCGGCCGCGAAGGCGAACAGGGACTGGGAGAGCTGGTTGGGACCCAGGCCGGCCTCGATCGTGGCGAAGGGGTGCAGCCAGTCCTGGATCCGGCCGCCCACGTGCGGTTCGAGGCGGCCGACGGCGGAGGCGCCGAGTGTGGCGAGCAGCAGGCCGACCGCGATCCAGCCGGTGCGGCCGGTGGCGACGTACAGCAGGACCACGAACAGGCCGAAGAAGAGCAGCGAGGTGCCGAGGTCCCGTTCCAGGACCAGGACGCCGACGCTCAGCAGCCAGATCGCCACGATCGGGCCGAGCACCCGCCCGGTCGGGAACTGCAGCCGCCACAGCCGGCGGCCCGTGTAGGCGAGCGCGTTGCGGTTGGCGGCCAGATAGGCGGCGAAGAACACCGCGAGCAGTACCTTCGCGAACTCGCCCGGCTGGATGGAGAACCCGGCGATCCGGATCCAGATACGGGCGCCGTTGACCGCCGGGAAGAGGATCGGCAGCAGGAGGAGGACGAGGGCGGCGACCACACAGACGTAGGAGTAGCGCTGGAGCACCCGGTGGTCGCGCAGCATCAGGACGACGACGATGAACAGACCCACCCCGAGCGTCGACCACACCAGTTGGGCGGGGGCCGCCCGGTCGCCCGGCGTCTCCAGGTCCAGCCGGTAGATCAGCACCAGACCGAGCCCGTTGAGCAGCACCCCGATGGGCAGCGGCAGCGGGTCGGCGTACGGCGCCCGCAGGCGCACCGCGCCGTGCGCGAACAGGGCGAGTACGCCGAGCCCGGCGCCGTAACCGGCGGCGCCGGGCGGGACGGTGCCGGTGCGCGCCAGGCCCACGGCGCAGTAGCCGTACACGGACAGCAGAACGGCCAGCACGATCAGGGCGAGTTCGATGCCACGGCGCCGGGGGAGGCGTACGGCGGGAGCGGATCCCTGTGTCGCCGCGACGGTTCCGGCCTTGGTCATGTCCGGAACCTACCCAAACAGGGCAGTCCAGCTGGGCAGGCGCCCCGGGGGCGCGAAGCGCCCGGAGGGGCGCGGAGTCGTGACCCGTGCGGCTCCGCCGCGTGGCGCGACAGGCCGCACACGACCCGCACCACGCAGATGTGCGTGCCGGACCCCGTGGCCCCGGCAGGATCCGAAAGAGAGGCTCTAGACGCGATCCTCGGCCGGAGGCAGCATCAGGGTCGCCACCGCCCCGCCCTGAACCGCGTTGCGGAACGTCAGCCGGGCGCCCAGCACCTCCGCCTGCCCCAGCGCGATGGTCAGCCCGAGCCCGTGGCCCTTGGCCCCGCCCTCCGTACGGAAGCGCTGCGGCCCGTGCGCCACCAGGTACCCCGGATAGCCGTCCCCGTGGTCCCGTACGGTCACCCCGGGCCCGTTCACCGTCAGCACCACCGGCGCCCGCCCGTGCTTGTGCGCGTTGGCCACCAGATTCCCCAGCACCCGCTCCAGACGCCGCCGGTCGGTCTCCACCCGGGCGTCCCGCACGATCCGCACCTCGGTGTCCGTGCCCGAGGCCCGCACCACCCGCAGCGCCAGCGCACCCAGCTCCTCGGTGTCCACGTCCAGCTGCTCCCGGCCGGTGTCCAGCCGCGAGATCTCCAGCAGGTCCTCGGTGAGCGTGCGCAGCGCCGCCACCCGGTCCCGCACCAGCTCGGTCGGCCGGCCCGGCGGCAGCAGCTCGGCCGCCGCGTGCAGCCCGGTCAGCGGGGTGCGCAGCTCATGGGCCACGTCCGCGGTGAACCGCTGCTCGCTCAGCAGCTTGCTCTGCAGCGACGAGGCCATGGAGTCCAGCGCGGCCGCCACCGCGGCCACCTCGTCCTGCGGCCGGGTCGGGTCCTTCGTCCGGGGATCGTCGACGCGGGCGTCCAGATCGCCCGCGCTGATCCGCCGGGCCACCCGCGCGGTGCCGTGCAGCCGGCGCGTCACCCGGGTCACGGCGAACGCGCCGACCAGTGCCGTCGCGCCGATCGCCAGCGCCGACGACCACAGGATCGAGTGGTCGAGACCGGCGATCGTGCCGGACTGCTGCGAGTAGTCGACCTCCACCGCGAGCGCCCGCCGGCCCTCGGCCGGACCCGCCGCCCACATGGTCGGCCGCCCCCGGTGCGAGGAGACCATCGTGCCGCGCCTCCCGGCCACCGCGAGCGCCCGCAGCGGCGCGGGCAGCCCCTCGGGATCCACCCCGGCACCCGGCAGCAGCGCATCGCCCGCCGCGTACGCCTCGGTGGCGTCCTGCAGCCGGGACAGCGCCAGGCTACGGGCCTGGCCGACGGTCTGGTTGGTCACCGACACATGCACCAGGACGCCGAGCAGCGCGGCCAGCGCGCAGCACATCACCGTGATGAACGTGGCCGCCTTCACCGCGAGCGTCCCGGTCCACCGGGGCACCGTGACCCTCATGAAGTGCTCGCGGAGGGGGTGGCGGACGGGGACGGCGACGGGGACCGCTTGTGGCCGCGCGGGACGTTGCCGGTACGCAGGAACTCGTCGCGGGAGAACACCATGGCGCGCTGGTCCGGGTCCCAGGTCCAGGTGGTGCGGTACTCGTAGCCGACGATCCCGGCCGGAGAGCGTTCGATCAGCGCCCGGCCCGCCAGCTCCACCCCGATGATCGCGTCGTTGTCGGCCAGTACCTGGACCAGCCTGTGCTTCTCGACCGTGTAGACCCGCACGGCCGTCTGGTTGGTCGGGTAGAGCCGGAAGCCGAGCGTCATGTCGTCCCGGCCGTCCCCGGTCAGGTCCCGGTAGTACGCCTTCAGCAGCGGGCACCGCGCCCGGTCCCCGCCCGGACGGCACTCCTTCATCCGGTCCACCGTCGCGTGGTACGCCCCCTTCGAGCCGTAGTCGTCCGGATGCGCGGCGATCTCGGCCTCCACCACGTCCACCGGATCGACCTTTTGGATGTCGTCACCGGGAACCGTGACGCCCTTGACGGTCTCCCTGGTCGCCACGTCGTAGGGATAGGCCGGGCTGGACGCCGGCCTGAGGTCCGGCCAGAGCTTCGCCGGGCTGATCGCGGTGGGGGTCGCCCCGGTCCCTTCCAGGCCGCCCGCGTCGCCGCAGGCCGCCGCCGTCGCCCAGAGCAGGGCGACGGCGGCCGCGGCGAAGGCGGTGCGCATGGGGCGACGGGCTGACACGGTGCTCCTGGGGCTTCGGGGACGGTCGTGGCCCCGTACACCTTATTCGTAGGGAAGTCCTTTTTGCGCACCAAGGAGGTGCTGGAGCAGAGGCTACTCGGCCAGTTCCTCCAGGAGCCGGGCGGTGGCCAGGCCCGCGCGCAGGTAGTCCACGAACAGCTCGTTGTGCAGCGCCCAGGGGGAGCGCCGGGCGCGGATCAGGGCGATCGCCTCCTCCGGAGTGCGGCCCCGCCGGACCAGGGCGTGCGCGACGACCAGTCCCGAACGGTTGTACCCGTGGTAGCAGCGCACCAGGACCGAGCGGCCGCAGTCCAGGGCCTCGTTCGCCGCTCGCGCCAGCCGCATCACCCCCGCGAGCTGCGTCCCGTCCAGCGGGCCGTCCGGTATCGGCCAGACGTGATGCTCGGCCCCCGGACCGGGCCCGTACCCGGGCAGCCGCAGCAGCGTCTGGACCAGATCGAACTCGTCCCGTACGAGGGCGAACTCCAGTCGGCCCGACCGGCCCCGGAACTTGTGCCCGCCCATCCACAGGCCGGGCTCGATCTCGCTCCACGGGCGGTCCGGAGCCGGTACGTCCTGCTGCTTCTCGTGGGTCCGCAACGCTGCCTCCCCAACTCCCGCTCACCGGGCCACCCTCCAAAGTAACTGGGTTCTTGCCCCATGAGCACCCCTCCTGTTCCCATGGTCGAGGGGTGATGGCGCATGAGCGGACTGCGCGTGGTGCCGACCTGGCAGCACGGCCGTGAACGGCTGTACGTCTGTGGCCCGGACGGAGGCAATGTCGCCTGGTACGACCGTGAGACGGGCCGGGTCAACCTGATCGGCGAGGATCGCCGGGAGGCCGTTCTCGAAGCCCTGAAGCCGTTCCTCACCGGCCCGGTGACCGTGGGACCACCCCCGGTGCCCACACCCGCCGAACTGGCCCGGCTGACCCTGCACCCGGACGACGACCTCGCGCCCAACCGCCCCGGCGAGGCGCTGCTCGTCGCCCTGGACCGCGATCCGGGCCCCACCCACCGGATCCGCCCCGACCTGCGCCGACGCGCCCTGACCGCCGAGCAGACCGTCGGCGAGGCCCTGGACGCGCTGGAGCGGACGGGCTGGCACACCCTGCACTCCGTCCCCCTGCCCGGCGGCGACCGCATCCACCACCTGCTCATCGGCCCCGGCGGCCTCTTCGCCGTCCACGCCCTGTACGCCCGCAAACAGCGGGTCCTGGTGGCCGACCCGATGGTCACCCTGGGCCGCCGCGAGGGCGAGCCGCTGCTGCGCCGCCTGCGCGCCGACGCCGACCGCGCCTCCCACGCCCTGACCGCCGAGGTCCACCCGGTCCTGGCACTGGCGGGCCCGGCCGACCTGAGGGTCACGGCCCCTCCGCGGGGCGTCCGCATCCTCCAGGACCCGGACCTGCCGTCCCTCGCCCGCCTCTGCGGCGTCCTGAAACCGGCGGACGCAGAGGCCCTGCACGCGATGGCGAGGGACCGGAACACGTGGGGGAGGGTGTAGGAGCGGCGGGGCGAAACCGTTCCTCAGGGCCTCCCGCATGTGGCCTCCTGAATAGGGCCTCCCGCATAGAGGCTCCCTCAGGGCAGCGGCGCCGCCCGCCCGGGATCCAGCAACCCGGCCAGCAGATCCCCGTGGTCCTGCAGGCGCGGCGCAACATCACCGGCCAGAAACTCCAGCCGGCCGGCATCCCGGCACTCCGCAACCTCGCCCCACCGCACCGGCGCGGACACCAGCGGAACCCGCCGGGCCCGCAGCGTATAAGGGGCCGCCGTCGTCTTGCGCCCGGCATTCTGGCTCCAGTCGACGAACACCTTCCCCGGCCGCAGACTCTTCGTCATCCGGTGCACCACCAGCCGCGGCATCGCCCGCTCGGCCTCCACCGCGAGCTCCTTCGCGTACTCGCTCGTCCGCTCGGACGAACTCCCCCGCACGGCCGCCAGCAGATGCAGCCCCTTCGACCCGGCCGTCTTCGCGTACGCCTCGATCCCGTCCGCCGCCAGCCGCTCCCGCAGCCACAGGGCGACCTCGCAGCAGTGGACGACCGTCGCGGGCGCCCCGGGATCGAGGTCGAAGACCAGCCGGTCCGCCTCGTCCGGCGACTGGACCAGCCACTGGTGCGTATGGAACTCGGTCACCAGGTTCGCCGCCCAGACCAGACTCGCCAGATCCTGTACGACGACCATGCGGGCCGGACCCTCGGACCGCGGCACCTCGGCCGTGGCCACCCACTCGGGCGTACCCGGCGGCACGTTCTTGGTGAAGAACACCTGCCCGTCCGGCCCGTCCGGATAGCGCAGGAAGGACACCGCGCGGTCGCGCAGATGAGGCAGCAGCACCTCGGCGGTGGTCGCGTAGTAGTGGAGCAGTTCCCCCTTGGTGAAGCCGGTCTCCGGATACAGCACCTTCTCCAGGTTGCTGAGCGCGACCCGTCGCCCCTCCACCTCTGTGATAGGCGTCATAGGATGACAATCCCAGACATTCGGCTGCGTAACACCAGAAACCGAAAGGAAGGCTGCTGCACGTGCGATCCATATGGAACGGCGCCATCTCCTTCGGTCTCGTCAGCATTCCGATCAAGCTGGTGAACGCCACCGAGAGCCACTCGATCTCCTTCCGCCAGATCCACGCCGAGGACAACGGCCGCATCCGCTACCGCAAGGTGTGCGAACTGGAGGACCGCGAGGTCGGCCAGGGTGAGATCGGCAAGGCGTACGAGGACGCGGACGGCACGATCATCCCGATCACCGACGAGGACCTCGCCCACCTTCCCATCCCGACCGCCCGCACGATCGAGATCGTCGCCTTCGTGCCGGCCGACCGGATCGACCCGCTCCAGATGGACGCGGCCTACTACCTCGCCGCGAGCGGAGCCCCCGCGGCCAAGCCGTACACCCTCCTGCGCGAGGCCCTCAAGCGCAGCAACAAGGTCGCCATCGCCAAGTACGCGCTGCGCGGCCGGGAACGCCTCGGCATGCTGCGCGTGGTCGGCGACGCGATCGCCATGCACGGCCTGCTGTGGCCGGACGAGGTCCGCGCCCCCGAAGGCGTGGCACCGGACGTGACCGTCACCGTTCGCGACAAGGAGCTGGACCTCGCGGACGCCCTGATGGACACCCTCGGCGAGGTCGACCTGGACGACCTGCACGACGAGTACCGCGAGGCGCTGGAGGAGGTCATCGCCGCGAAGGCGGCCGGTGAGGCCCTGCCCGAGGCCCCCGAGCCCGCCGCCGGGGGCAAGGTGCTCGACCTGATGGCGGCCCTGGAGAGCAGCGTGCGCGCGGCCCGCGAGTCCCGTGGCGCGGAACCGGCGGAGGAGGCCGAGGTCAGACACCTGGCCCGGGGCCGCGCCACCCCCAAGGAGACGGGCGGCAAGAAGTCGACGTCCGCGGCGGCGAAGAAGGCGGCCCAGAAGAAGACCGCGGCTCCGAAGAAGTCGACGACCGCCAGGCAGCCCGCGCAGAAGACGACGGCGAGGACGACCGCGAAGACGACGGCCAGGACGACCGGGAAGACGACGGAGAAGACGACTGCGGCGAAGAAGACCGCGGGGAAGAAGACGACGGCGAAGACGACGGCGGCGAAGACGACGACGGCGAAGAAGGCGACCGCACGCAAACGCACGGCGTGACGCCCCTGACGCCTTTGACACCCCTGACCCCCCTGACCCCCCTGACACCCCGCCCCGGAACGGGCGGCCCCGGGCGGAGGCAGGGGAGACGTAGGTGGGCCGTAGGGGGCGCGGGGAGCGAGCCGGAAGAGAGGCGGGGGAGACGCAGGAAGGCCGCGGGAGCGAGGGGGAGAGGCGGGCCGGGGCGAGCCGGGACGGACCGGAGACGGGTCAGACCGGAATTCCCGCCCTTGAACTGTGGTGACTCGGGCACGATGAGGGGGTGACATACGTGGTGAGCGTGGCCATGGCCCTTCCCAAGGGCGCTCCGGAACTCGACGTGCTGCAGCGCGAGGGCGTGATCTTCCTGCTGCGGAAGGGCTTCGACTCGCTCGAGGCGATCGAGGGGCCCGACGGGATGGACATCGAGTTGATGGACGACGTCATTGCCGCCCATCCCGGAGGAGTCCTGCTGAAACTCTTCGTGGACGCACCGGCACTGGAGTTCGCGGAGGGCGCCGCCCGCGAGGTCGTGGCAGAACTTCTGGAACGAACCGAACCGCTCGCCGACTGGCAGATCACCCGCTGCGCGGTGGAACTGAACTCCGAACTGCTCCAGGAGAGCCTGGACGCGGCCGACGGCCCCGACGCCCCGCCGGCCGACCCGGCGGAACGTGCCCGGCGCCATGCGGCAGCGGCGCTTTCCGTGGCACCGGGCGGCCCGGACCGGGCCGAGGCGGAAGCCATGCGGGCCACCCTCCGCGCGCTGGCCCCGAGCCTGAAGGCCTTCCCCCTGGACGTCTTCGGCCACTCCTCCGTCCCCGAGGAGCGGACCGTCGGCCGGGAGGCGGCCGAGATCGCGGCCGGCGCCGTCGTGTACGCCATCGACCTCCTGATCGACGAACTCTTCACGGACCTGGCCGCCCTGGAGGAGGAGGGCCCGACGGTCGCGGACAGCGACACCGCCTTCATGATCCTGGACGACCTGCCCTCGCAGTTCGCCGACGAGTACACGGTCCTGTTCGTGCGCCGTCTGGTCGTCACGGCGGTGTCCCTGACGGGCCGCCTCACCCAGCCGCAGTTCGGCCAGGTGAACTGCGTGGCCGAGGAACTCCTGCTGGGGCTCCTGCTCACCCAGGCCGAGGTGGCCGCCGACATGTACGGCCTTCTCACCGAGGAGATCTCCACCGCCATGGAGACCTTCGCGGACGGCATGCGCGAGGACAGGGCGCTCGACCGCCTGGACGTCCTGCCCAGCGAGGCCGGCGACTGGTTCACCCCGTTCGACGGCGAACGGTCCGTCCATCCGTACGCCGCGAACGACGAAGAGGAGACACTGCAGGGGCTGTCGGACTGACGGGTCCCGCACACCGGAGGGGCAGGACCCCGGCCCCGGCGAGTTCGCCGAAGCCCGGGTCCTGCTGAGGACGAGTCCCACAACGGCACGTCAGCCGAGGACCCGGACCGGGTCGCCGTCGAGGTAGGCCCGGATGTCCTCCACGGCCTGGCCGTAGTAGCGCTCGTAGTTGGCACGGGACACATAGCCCAGGTGCGGGGTGGCGAGCAGACGGGGCGCGGTGCGCATCGGATGGCCGGTGGGCAGCGGTTCGACGTCGTGGACGTCGATGCCCGCGCCGGCGATGCGGCCCTCGTACAGCGCGGCGAGCAGCGCGTCCTGGTCGACGATCGCGGCCCGCGAGGTGTTGACCAGGTACGCGGACGGCTTGAGCAGGGCGAGTTCGGCGGCTCCGAGCAGTCCCCGGGTGCGGTCGCCCAGCGCGAGGTGGACGGACACGAAGTCGCTGCTCGCGAGCAACTCCTCCTTGGCAGGAGCCAGTCGTACGCCGACCTCGTCGGCGCGCTCCTTGGTGAGGTTCTGGCTCCAGGCGGTGACCTCCATGCCGAAGGCGAGCCCGACCCGGGCCACCCGGCTGCCGATCCTGCCCAGGCCGAGCAGCCCGAGCGTGCGGCCGTGCAGGTCGGCGCCGACGGTGGACTGCCAGGGGCCGCCCTCGCGCAGGGCGTTGCTCTCCTGGACGAGGCCGCGGGCGAGGCCGAGGAGCAGGGCCCAGGTGAGTTCGACCGGCGGGGTGCCGGAGCTCTCGGTCCCGCACACGGTGACACCGCCCGCCCCTGCCGCCGCGTAGTCGATCACCGAGTTGCGCATGCCGGAGGCGATCAGCAGCTTCAGACGGGGGAGCCGGTTCAGCAAGGAGGCCGGGAAGGGCACGCGCTCGCGCAGGGTGACCACGCAGTCGAAGTCGGCGAGGGCGGCGGCGAGTTCGTCCTCGGTGGCGAAGTGCTCGGTGAACGAGACGACGTCGACCCCGTCGCCCAGCGTCGACCAGTCGGCGAACTCGGTCGCCACGTTCTGGAAGTCGTCGAGTACGGCACAGCGGAATGGCATGTCGTTCCTCCCGGAGTATCTCGCTGTCGGGCCCGGGCGGCCCCCGCGCACGGAGGCCGCCCGGCAGGATGATCCTGACCGAGCGACGATTCCCCCGATCCTCCGGGGCACGTCCGGAGCGATCACATCGCGACGCGAGGATGCCCCCTCGGGTGTGCCGCGTGAAGGCGGGTGATGTGGGTGTTTAGCGTGACGCCGGGTGATGTGGGTGTGCAGTGTGAAGCCCGATGATGCGGGTGTGCAGCGTGAACCGGGTGATACGGGTGTGCCGCGTGAAGCCGGTGATACGGGTGTTCAGCGTGAAGCCGGTGATGCGGGTGTTCAGCGTGAAGCCGGTGATGCGGGTGTGCCGCGTGAAACCGGTGATACGGGTGTGCCGCGTGAAGCCGGGTGATACGGGTGGTAAGCGTGAAGCCGGGGTGGACGGCGTTGACGCGCACCACGGGGGCGTGATCCAGCGCCAAGGCGCGGTGTGAGGCCGATCGCCATCACCGCGTGCCCATCCTCGGGAGGTGCTGGTCATGCCGTTGGGGTGCTGATCCCCTCAGTGGCGGTAGGCGGCCGTCGCGATCCGCACGAAGGACCGGATCAACGGGTTCGTGTCGCCCCCGTTCGCCGCGACCACCACGCGGCTCGGCGCCATGTCGGTCAGCGGGACCACGGCCAGCTCCCCGGGAAGCTCGTGCCCCAGCGGGGCCATGCCGACCGTGCCGTTCCAGAGCACGGCCTGCACGCACTCCTGGACGCCGCGTACCACCGGACCCTCGCGAGACTCGCCGCCGTTCCAGTACGACCGCCAGAGCGGGTCGGTGCCCTCCGGGAACTGGAACCAGCGCCGGCCGGCCAGGTCGGCCCGCTCCAGGCGGTCGCGGCGGGCCAGCGGGTCGTCGGCGCGGACCACCGCGCCCACCGGGTCGGCGCGCAGCTCGTGCACCGTCAGGCCGGTTTCATCGAACGGCGCGCGGGTCAGGGCCACGTCGACCAGCCCGGCGCGCAGCCCGCAGGTCGGATCGGTCAGGTCGGCCTCGCGGACGCGGACCTCGACGCCCGGGTGCCGGCGGCGGTACGCGGCGGCCAGCCGGGTGGCACCGCGGTCGGTGCTGTCGCCCAGCATGCCGACGGTGAGGGTCGCGGCGCCGCCCGCCGCGGCCACGCGGACGCGTACCCGGTCGGCCCGGTCGAGCAGGGAGCGCGCCTCGTTCAGCAGCGTCGCCCCGGCGGGGGTGAGAGTGACGCCTGCGGCGGAGCGGTGCAGCAGAGGGGTGCCGAGGTCGGTCTCCAGCTGCTTGATCGCCCGGCTCAGCGGAGGCTGGCTCATGTGCAGCCGCGCGGCGGCCCGGCCGAAGTGGAGTTCCTCGGCGACCGCCACGAAATAGCGAAGCGTCCGTAGCTCCATGACCGGCGAGAATACCGCCGTCTTCAGAGGGTGCACCGATGTCTGTGACCGCCGTGTACGGCTTGCCCGGCTTCACGGCAGCGCTGCTGTCGTCCATGCTGTCCGTCTCCGGACAAGCAGTCCTGACAGCGAGGACTCTGTTCAACTTCGTTTGGCCCCCTGTTTGGCCTCCCGAGCACGCCAGAGGGCCGATCGCAATCATGCGGTCGGCCCTCTGACCGGCGTCGGGGTGGCGGGATTTGAACCCACGACCTCTTTGTCCCGACTGCAGTTGGAGCGGGGGCGGAGGCGTCTACGAGCCGGGTCCGTCGAGGAGCGGGGGGTGCTGGAGGCGTGGGGCGGTACCGGTACGCGGTGCGCTTGCTCGCGGCAGTCTCCTACGTCGGATCGTGGGATCGGTGCCGCGGGAGACGCCTGGTGGCCTTCTATGCGGTCCTGTACTACGCGGGGCTGCGCCCGGCTGAGGCGGTAGGACTGAGGCGGTCTGACTGCCATCTCCCGGACACAGGATGGGGCACACTGACGCTCCGGGAGACGCGTCCCGTCTCCGGAAAGCAGTGGACCGATTCCGGGGAAGGTCACGACCGCCGGGGGCTTAAGGCGCGGGAGGCCAAGAGCGACCGACCGGTGCCCATCCCGCCTGTCCTCGTGGCGATCCTCCGGGCTCACCTAGAGACGTTCGGCACGGCCAAGGAAGGGCGCGTGTTCGGTAACGAACGTGGGGGAGTGGTCGGCTCATCCACCTATTGGCGGGTGTGGGAGGAAGCACGGGAGTACGCGCTCCCCCCTGAGCGCGCCGACTCGCCCTTGGCTGGGCGCCCGTACGACCAGCGGCACGCCTGCATCACGCGGTGGCTGAACGCGGGAGTACCGATCGCCGAGGTAGCTCGGCGGGTCGGCAACTCTCCCGAGGTGATCCACCGCCGCTACCACGGCTGCATCGATGGCCACGAAGAAGCGGCAACGCGAAGATCACAAAGGCGCTGGAAGAAGACGGGGATACGGCGTAGGCCGTCTCTTTCGGATCTTGCCGGTTAAGCCCGCGTTGTCCGGTGCCATGGGGTCTCCCCAGGACCGCAGGGCCGAGGGGAAGCATCGGTGTGTTGGCGGGGCGCCTGCGTACTGGACGTACTTGGTGCTCCGCCGACGCGGCGAGGTGCGGTGCCGGGCGGCGCGGGTCAGGCAAGACCCGGAAGAGACGGCCTGGGGCCTGCGTTGTCGGTGGCCCGTGGCACAGTGCACCGCATGAACGAGGACATGCACGGCGCCGTGCTGATCGACCGGGTGATCGAACGGGTCCGGGAGCAGGGCTGGCCCACCTGCGACGCCCCGGACCTCGATGAACCGGTGCCGCTGGCGCCCGAGGTGCTCGACCGGCTGAGGCTGCCCGGCGGTCGGCCGCTGCCGCCCAGCCTGCGCCGCTGGCTGGCCTTCGACGGCTCCTGGCTCGCCGACGTCGGCTGGTACGAGGACCCGGCCGAGCCCGTCCTCGGCGACCGGGGGCTGGGGGCGACGGCGGAGTGGATGTACGGCTCCTGCGGCGGCATGGCCGCGATGTTCGGCGACTTCGAGGAACTGCTGCCCGCCGTGTGCCTGCCGCTTGTCGGCGGCAGCGACTCGCGCCGCCTGCTCTACCTGGGCTCGCCGGACTCCACGGGCGAGTACCCGGTGCTGGTGACCGATATCGACGACCTGCCGTACGTGGCCGTGATGTACCCCGGTCTCGACGTGTACCTCGCGGACCTCGCCGACGTCCTGGACCTGGACTTCGACACCTACACCTCGCTCGCCGCGCATCCCGAGTACGCCGCGCGGATGGCCGAGCATGCGGAGAACACCGGACTCGGCCCGGACGGACTGGAGTTCCACGAACTCGACCTCTTCGACTAGGTTCTGTCTCTTTGGTCATCGCCGTGCCCATATGAGGATGGCGGCGAGGTGGAGTGCGGCCCGGTAGGCGATCGCGAGTTTGTCGGTTCGTGCGGCCAGACCGCGCCACTGCTTGAGGCGGTTGATGCACCGTTCGACGGTGTTGCGCTGCTTGTAGGCATCCGCATCGAAGCCGGGCGGGCGCCCACCTTGGCGGCCCCGGCGTAGACGGTGGCCGATCTGGTCCGACGGCTGCGGGATGACCGCGCGGATCTGTCGGCGGCGCAGGTGGCCGCGGATTGCGCGGGATGAGTAGGCGCGGTCGGCCAGGACCATGGTGGGGCGGGTCCGGGGCCGGCCCGGGCCAGATTTCGGCACCCGGATGCGGGCCATCACTGTCTCGAAGGCGGGCGCGTCACCGGCCTGGCCCGCTGTGACGGCCAGAGCCAGGGGCCGTGCATGGCCGTCTGCGGCCAGGTGGATCTTGGTGCTCAGCCCGCCGCGGGAGCGTCCGAGTGCGTGGTCGGCCGGCTCGTTGCGGCCTTCGGCCCCCTTTTGAGTGCTCCGGCGGCGTGCTGATGGGCCCGGACGACGGTGGAGTCGACCGACACGGTCCAACCGATGTCGTCGACGGCGTCCGCTGCGCGAGGACGGCGGCGAGCCCGAACGCAGGCGCCTGTTCCGGCAGTGGGGCAACGCCGACCGGCGCGCGGCCGGACGTCCCGAGGTGTCCACCGCATGGACGCGGACCCAGGGCGCCTACGAGCACATGGTGCAGGAGCTGCGGCAGAGGTGCAGCGGATCTGGACCTCTGGCCGCGCACCGCGCGGGGCGCGTATGGGGGACGGGTGCGGGATGTGCAGGATGTGTCCGGGTAGCGGCAGATCTGGCGCAGAGTCGGCTTCGGGTGGCGTGTCTGCCCCCTGAAGCGGAGGCTGCCACCGCCTAGCGTGATCATCATGAAGAAATCACGAATAGCGACGCTCGTCCTTGCCGCCGGTGCCTTCACGGCGCTCGCGACGGTCCCGGCGCAGGCGTGGACGACGGAACAGGATCTGGCGGGAACCACACCGAACCCGAGCGGGGTGTCGGACTGCGCGCCGGACACCTCCGGCGCGCGGGCCTGCTTCGACATGTACGGGGACTGGTTCATCGTCCGGGACAAGACGAAGGACGGCTACTCGGCGGTGGCGCTGTGGCGGCTGAAGGACGCCAACGGTTCCGTGATGCGGGGCGGAAACGTGTGGAACAAGGACGGCGCGGGGACGCTGCGGTGGAAGAACAAGGATCTGGCGGAGGAGTACTACGTCGACTGGGCGGCGTGCGTGGGTGACTGGGCGACGAAGGAGATACTGGAAGGCTCCTGCGGCCCGATGCGGCGCATCATCAACAACTAGGCCGTCTCTTCCGGGTCTTGCCTGACCCGCGCCGCCCGGCACCGCACCTCGCCGCGTCGGCGGAGCACCAAGTACGTCCAGTACGCAGGCGCCCCGCCAACACGCCGATGCTTCCCCTCGGCCCTGCGGTCCTGGGCAGACCCCATGGCACCGGACGACGCGGGCTTTAATACTCCAGCTCCAGATCGTGATCTTCATGCCCGAGCGGCTTGCTGCTGGTAGTGGTTGGCATGGGATCGGGCCTGGTGGCGGCGTCGCCAGTGGGACCAGTCGAGTCGGTGGGCCGCGTGATGGAGGTCTGTACAGTCTTCAGCTCTGTCGCGTGGTCGGTGGTGCCGAAGCGTGGCCGGGATCGTCGGCATCGCTTCGTCACCACTGACTACGCGACAGAGCCGTTGGGTGGACAGACCCTGGATCAGGTGGAGTAGAGCGACTCCATGTTGTCGTGGAGCTGGTTGGCCAGAGGCGGTGCTGTGTAGGTGTCCGTCATGACCTCGATGTAGCAGCCTGTGTTTGTCTTGGCGGCCTTGCCCATGGCCTCGTCGAGCTCGGCGACGGTTGTCACCCGGGCGGTGTACCAGTCCTTGCAGCCGAGGGCCTTGGGCAGATCCGCATGGTTCCAGTTGGCCACGTCGTTGTACTCGCTGTCCGGGTGCTTGCACAGGAGCCGTTCGATCAGGTAGCCGTGATTGTTCAGGACAAACACGACCGGGCGCAGGCCGTACCGTCCGAGCTGGCTGATCTCCTGGGCGGTGAGCTGGTGGGAGCCTTTACCAGTGACCAGGACGACACGCTGGTCGTCTCCGGCGGCATGGGCGGCACCGACTGCCGCAGGGGTGGCCCAGCCGATGGAGCCCCACAGGGTCTGGTTGTGGAACGTGGCGCCCTGGGGCAGACGGGCGAAGACCATGCCCAGCGACGCGGTTCCGGTCTCGGCCACGAGGATGTCGTTGGGCTTGAGGAAGCCCTCCCAGCGGGAGTAGAGGTTCTCGGCAGTGATGGAGTCGCCGCCGCTGCCGGTGGCCGGGGCGATGCGGGTCGCCTCAGCCGACAGGGTCGGCCAGTCCTTGTGGGGGAGCTTTTGGGCCAGAGCCTTGAGCAGGTCCTTCATCTCCACGCTCTGATACGTCATGCCGTCCACACTGACGTGGTGGTGGCGGATGTCGATCATGCGGGCCGGGTCGAGGCTGGCCGTGAACCCTCCGGAGTTGAAGTCATGCATCAGTGCGCCGACCAGGACGACGACGTCGCTGTCCTCGACGAAGCGGCGGACGTTCTCGTACATGCCGACGTAGGCCGGCTGCTCCTCCTCCAGGACGCCCTTGTCGGCCATCATCGTGGCGAAGGACAGTCCGGTGGCGTCGATGAACTGCTGTAGCTCGGTGGCGAGGCCGGAGCGCGCCGTGAGGACGCCGGGAAGGACGCAGGCGCTGCGGGCCTTGCCGAGCATGTCGGTGATCGCCTGAACAGCGGCCTTCACTTGCGCTGGATCGCTCTTGGGGGCGGGAATGGGCTGGGCCGCCCCGACCACCGGCATGTTCGCCAGGTCGGCCGGAAAGGCCATGTAGACCGGACGGCGGTGGTAGAGCGCCGCGGCGATGAGACGCTCCGTCTCGGCCGCGGTGTTCTGCGGGGTCATGATGGCGCTCGCGCAGACCACCGCCCCGGACAGTTTCTGGAAGAGGTCGAATTCGCCGTTGCCCAGGGTGTGATGGACGAGCGAATGGTGGGACTGGACGGGCATCTTGGGCATGCCGACCAGGTGGAACACCGGTAGGTGGTCGGCGTAGGCGCCGGCGATGCCGTTGAGCGCGCTGAGCTCGCCGACCCCGTACGTGGTGCACACAGCGCCGATGCCATGCACACGGGCGTAGCCGTCGGCGGCGTAGGCGGCGTTGAGCTCGTTGCAGGAGCCGACCCACTCGACGTCCGGGTGCTCAACCAGGGCGTCGTCAATGGGGAAGGCGTAGTCGCCGGGGACGCCGAACACGTGACGTACGCCGATGTCCCGCAGCCGGTTCAGAACGTGCTGGATTACCGTGGTCGACATGCTTCTGATGTGCCTTTCCGCGGAGGCTTTTGCTCGCGAACAGCTTTGGCCCAGCGTTGCCGCCGTTCCGACAAGCGGAGTGCACAGAGGAGCCAGGGACGTTTGAGGACAACTGCGCACAGCGAGTGGTGCCGGCGGAGATCTCGGTCCGCCCTGTGCGGCGATCTTCTTGCGATGCTCGGCCGGGGGCTTCAGAATTCCGGCAACCTGGTGCGAGATGACCACCGCCCGCCATGAGGCAGGTGGCGACCTTGACCGCTGATGGTCCTCCCGCGTTCTCTCCGTTGGCGTAGGCAGCAGGAAGCTGCTGGGGTGCTAAGTAGGAAAAACTACGACCAAATATTCCTGACCCTGCGGAACCTGCAACTCGAATTGCCGCGGTGTGGTCCGGCGGGTCCCGCTGCTGTCGCCGGAGGTCAGCCGGTGGAGTTCGCCAGGAGGGGGGCTGCTGCCCCCGGATCGCTGTTGCCGTCGTGCGGTACCGACACCATCGTGGGGGTGCCCGTGGTGACCGGCCCGACCATGAGTTCCGGGGAGATCAACGGGCCTCGGGGGCATCGGCACAGGGATCCGCACGATCGAGACCTGGGCCTTATCAGCAAGATCACGATCTGGAGCTGGATTACTAGTACTCCAGCCGGACTTCTGTATTTCTGCTGGTCAACAGCCTGGCGGTGGGGAGCGTAGCGGGAGTGCGGCATGCGTGGGACGGTCTTGGACAGGTCGTCCCACCAACGGGTGCCCGCACCGCATCTAGTGACAGCGTCGGGCACGTGCCTGGTGGCGGCGGCGTCATCGGGAGGCTGGAGTATTAACCGGCAAGATCCGAAAGAGACGACCTAGTAGTGAAGGGGAGGGCCGCCGTCATTTGTCTTGAGTGGCTTTGTATCGCTCGTACTGGGTCCAGGCACGTTCGAGTGTCTCAACGGCGGCCGAAATGGCGCCTCGCTCTTCAAGGTAGGTGCGCTGGCCCGGCAGGCCCTTGCGTGAGGGCCAGTCGGGATCGCGCGAGACATCCCGGGCGAGATCACCAATAGCGTTGTCCTGATCGGCGTGGGTCTTCAACCACGCGGTGAAGCTCGTCGGCTTGGGCATATCCGCATCCTTCCGCCGCCGCGTGGCATCCACACGTGAGTGTGTCGGAGGTGTGTCGCGTGTATCGCAGATGGTGCGCGGACAGTGACAGACAACGAGAAAGAGCGGGAGTCAGTGAGACTGACTCCCGCTCTCTCAAGTCGGCATTCGCGCTGGTCAGAGCTTGACTCTTGCTGGCTGACCGGCGAGTGCCCCCGGCAGGATTCGAACCTGCGCACACGGCTCCGGAGGCCGTTGCTCTATCCCCTGAGCTACGGGGGCGTGTCGGGCGCTGAGCTTCTCGCTCGCGGCGACGGGTAGAACCCTAGCAGGTCTTTCGGGGTGATCAGGAACGGGTTTCCCGGCGCGCAGCGACGGCGGGTCCCCGGGTGGGATCGGACGGGTCCCGAGGCGAGACCGGGCAAGTCCCGACGCAGGACCGGCAATCCCCGAGGCAGGACCGGACGGGTCCCCCGGTGGGGGCGGAAGTGGGGAAAACCCGGACGCGGTGGCCGGGGCGGACCTACTCTCGACTTGTGCCAGGCGCGTCGGGTCGGGTGCTTGTTGTCGACGACAACAAGGTCATCCGGCAGCTGATCAGGGTCAACCTTGAGCTGGAGGGGCTTGAGGTCGTGACCGCGGCCGATGGTGCCGAGTGTCTGGATGTGGTGCATCAGGTGCGGCCCGACGTCGTGACGCTCGACGTCGTCATGCCCCGGCTGGACGGGCTCCGCACCGCCGCTCGGCTGCGGGCCGATCCCCGCACTCACGACCTTCCCCTCGCCATCATCAGCGCCTGCACGCAGTACGAGGTGGAGACCGGCCTCGACGTCGGTGTCGACGCCTTCCTCGCCAAGCCCTTCGAACCCGCGGAACTCGTCCGGCTCGTCAAGCACCTCATCGAGCGCAGGCCGGAGGGAAGCAGGAGCGGGGAGAGAAATGAAGGCGATGGTGAAAGTGAGGGGGAGAGTGACGGGGAAGACGGTGAAGGGGGTGCCGGCGGCGGGGCGATCGATTCCACTCCCTGCTCCACTTCCTGCGCGGCAGCCGCGGCAGCCGAGGCAGCCGACAGGGTTCCTGGCGGGGGACCGAGGTAGCCGACAGGGTTCCTGGCGCGGATCGAGGTAGCGGGAAGGGTTTCTGGCGGGCGATCGTGGTGGCCGACGGCATATCGGTGCTGTGGCCGAGGTGACCGAGGCGGTTCCGGCGACCGAGGCGGTTCCCGTGACTGAGGCGGTTCCCGTGACTGAGGCGGTTCCCGTGACTGAGGCGGTTCCCGTGACTGAGGCGGTTCCCGTGACTGAGGCGGTTCAGGTGGCCGAGGCGGTTGTGGTGGCCAAGGTGGCCTACGGAGTTTCCGACGGCGGATAGCCGACCCGGGCTCGCACCATCATTCTTCGGCTCCGTCCCACTGGAGCCCACCAGGTCCTTCCCCGGTTCCCTCTCGCCCGGTCCCGACCCAGCCCTCCACCTCCGTCGTACTCAGCCCCACCCCGTGTCCCCTCCCTCTCATCCGGTCGGCTCCCCGCCACCTCCCGCCGTCCTCCGCCGCCCCAACATCCCTCCCCCTCATCCGGTCGGCCCCACCACCACCCGCCGCCCCAACATCCCGTCCCTCTCGTCCGGTCGGCCCCCACCACCTCCCACCTCCCGCCGCCCCAACATCCCCTCCCCCTCACCCGGTCGGCCCCCACCACCTCCCTCCGCCCACCGCCGCCCCCAGCACCCCCTCCCCCCACCCCGACAGAAACCGCCTCGCATACCCACCCCCCTCCTCCCCTACGCTTGTCCCGTGACCCCCGTCGAGCTCTCCCGTACCGTGCTGCGCGCGGTGCGGTGTGCTGTGGAGCGGGGGGAGCTGAATGTGACCGTGCCGGAGCGGGTTGTGGTGAGTGAGCCGGGGGCCGGGGGGTGCGGGGACTACGCCACCAACGTCGCCCTGCAGCTCGCCGGGCCCGCCGGGCGGTCGCCGCGGGACGTGGCCGAGATCCTGCGGAGCCATCTCGTCCGTGCCGAGGGGGTCCGGGACGTCGTCGTCACCGGGCCCGGGTTCCTCAACATCAGCCTCGAGGAGCAGGGCGACCTCGTGGCCGGCCTGGTGCAGGACATCCGCGAGCGCGGTGCCGCCTACGGGTGCGGTGACGCCCTCGCCGGGCAGGTCGTCGTGTTGCGTGTGCCCTACGAGGCACGGGCCGAGGCCGTCGCCGATGCGGTCGTACGGATCGTCGCGACGCAGGGCGGGCGGGGCGAGGTCGAGCACGGTGAGCCCGTGAACCTGAGGCCCGTTCCGGCGCCGGAGGATCCCGCGCCGCTCGGGGCCGACGCCGCCCAGTGGGCCCTGCTGCACCCCGCGCCGCACGACAGACCCCGGATCACCGCCGACCACCTCGTGCAGCGGGAGAGCAACCCGCTGTTCCGGGTGCGGTATGCGCACGCACGTGTGCGGGCGCTGAGCCGTAACGCCGGGCGCCTCGGGTTCGGTGCCGAGCCCGGGCCCGTGCCCGTGCAGGAAGGGGTGCGTGAGCTGCTCACCGCCCTCGCCGACCACCCCCGCATCCTCACCGCGGCCGCCACCCATCGCGCCCCGGACCGGCTTGCCCGGCATCTCGTCACCGTCGCCGATGCCGTCCTGCCGCTGCTGCCCTCCGTGCTTCCGTGCGGCGAGGAGAAACCCTCGGCCGCCCACCGCGCCCGGCTGGCCCTCGCCGAAGCCGCCGGGACGGTGCTGGCCGGTGGCCTGTCCCTGCTCGGCATCGACGCACCCGATCACCTCTGAGGGCCGGAGAACGAAGTCATGCGCCCCGGAGAAGAGACAGAGAGTCTGAGAGCTACGTCATGAGTCGTTCCGCGCATCCTGCCGGGCCCCGTCACGCCGACGTCCTTCCCGAGGGGCACTACTCCGCCCCGCCCGCCGACCTCAACACCCTCGACCCCAAGGTCTGGGCCCAGACCGTCGGCCGGGGCGACGACGGTGTCCTGACCGTCGGCGGGATCACCGTGACCCGGCTCGCCGAGGAGTTCGGCACGCCCGCCTACATCCTCGACGAGGCCGACTTCCGTGCCCGGGCACGTGCCTGGCGCACCGCCTTCGGTGCCGACGCCGACGTGTTCTACGCCGGCAAGGCCTTCCTGTCGCGTGCCGTCGTGCGCTGGCTGCACGAGGAGGGGCTCAACCTGGACGTGTGTTCGGGTGGGGAGCTGGCCACCGCGCTGTCCGCCGGAATGCCCGCCGAGCGCATCGCCTTCCACGGCAACAACAAGTCCGTCCAGGAGATCACCAGGGCCGTGGAGGCCGGCGTCGGGCGGATCGTGCTCGACTCCTTCCAGGAGATCGTGCGGGTCGCCCACATCGCGCAGTCCCTCGGGAAGCGGCAGAAGGTCCAGATCCGGATCACCGTCGGCGTCGAGGCCCATACGCACGAGTTCATCGCCACCGCCCACGAGGACCAGAAGTTCGGGATTCCGCTGGCCGGCGGGCAGGCCGCCGAGGCCGTACGGCGGGCCCTCCAGCTCGACGGGCTCGAACTGATCGGCATCCACTCCCACATCGGGTCGCAGATCTTCGACATGTCCGGGTTCGAGGTCGCCGCGCACCGCGTGGTCGGCCTGCTCAAGGACATCCGGGACGAGCACGGCGTCGAACTGCCCGAGATCGACCTCGGGGGCGGCCTCGGTATCGCCTACACCAGCGACGACGATCCCCGTGAACCGCACGAGATCGCCAAGGCGCTGACCGAGATCGTCAGCCGTGAGTGCGACGCCGCCAGGCTGCGCACCCCGCGGATCTCGGTCGAGCCGGGGCGCGCCATCGTCGGCCCCACCGCCTTCACGCTCTACGAGGTCGGCACCGTCAAGCCCCTCGACGGGCTGCGGACGTACGTCTCCGTCGACGGGGGCATGTCCGACAACATCCGGACCGCCCTCTACGACGCCGAGTACAGCGTCGCCCTCGTCTCCCGCACCTCCGACGCCGAGCCGATGCTCGCGCGCGTCGTCGGCAAGCACTGCGAGAGCGGGGACATCGTGGTGAAGGACGCGTTCCTGCCGGCTGATCTGGCACCCGGTGACCTCATCGCCGTACCGGCCACCGGCGCCTACTGCCGGTCCATGGCCAGCAACTACAACCACGTGCTGCGTCCGCCCGTCGTCGCCGTGCGTGACGGCGAGGCCCGGGTCATCGTCCGGCGCGAGACGGAGGATGATCTCCTGCGTCTCGACGTCGGATGACCTGGTCGGACGACCCGAAGGCTTCGGGGTGGAAGATCTCCGGTCTTCCACCCCTGCACAAATGAAATAGATGTCTCACGATCCGGACGAAGGGTAGAAACTCCCGTCCGGTGAGTGAGACTGGTCCAACCGTAGACGGTATGAGGAAACGAGGTCGGATGATGCGTACGCGTCCGCTGAAGGTGGCGCTGCTGGGCTGTGGGGTTGTCGGCTCAGAGGTGGCGCGCATCATGACGACGCACGCCGACGACCTCGCCGCGAGGATCGGCGCCCCGGTCGAACTGGCGGGCGTCGCGGTCCGGCGGCCGTCCAAGGTCCGGGAGGGCATCGACCCGTCCCTGGTCACCACCGATGCCACCGCCCTGGTCAAACGCGGCGACATCGACGTCGTGGTGGAGGTCATCGGCGGCATCGAGCCCGCGCGGACCCTGATCACCGCCGCCTTCGAGCACGGGGCGTCCGTCGTCTCCGCCAACAAGGCGCTGCTCGCCCAGGACGGGGCCGCCCTCCACGCGGCGGCCGAGGAGCACGGCAAGGACCTCTACTACGAGGCCGCCGTCGCCGGTGCCATCCCGCTGATCCGGCCGCTGCGCGAGTCCCTCGCCGGCGACAAGGTCAACCGGGTGCTGGGCATCGTCAACGGCACCACCAACTTCATCCTCGACAAGATGGACAGCACGGGGGCGGGCTACCAGGAGGCCCTCGACGAGGCCACCGCCCTCGGGTACGCGGAAGCCGACCCGACCGCCGACGTCGAGGGGTTCGACGCCGCCGCCAAGGCCGCCATCCTCGCCGGCATCGCCTTCCACACGCGGGTGCGCCTGGACGACGTCTACCGCGAGGGCATGACCGAGGTCACCGCCGCCGACTTCCGCTCGGCCAAGGAGATGGGCTGCACCATCAAGCTGCTCGCCATCTGCGAGCGCTCGAAGGACGGCGCGTCGGTCACCGCGCGGGTGCACCCCGCCATGATTCCGCTGACCCACCCGCTCGCCTCCGTGCGCGGCGCGTACAACGCCGTCTTCGTGGAGTCCGACGCGGCCGGGCAGCTGATGTTCTACGGCCCCGGCGCCGGTGGTGCGCCCACGGCCTCCGCGGTCCTCGGCGACCTGGTCGCCGTCTGCCGCAACCGGCTCAACGGCGCAACGGGGCCCGGTGAGTCGGCGTATGCAGCCCTGCCCGTCTCGCCGATGGGTGACGTCGTCACGCGCTACCACATCAGCCTTGACGTCGCGGACAAACCGGGTGTACTCGCCCAGGTCGCGACCGTTTTCGCCGAGCACGGGGTGTCGATCGATACCGTTCGGCAGCAGGGCAAGGACGGCGAGGCCTCCCTCGTCGTCGTCACCCACCGCGCGTCCGACGCCTCCCTGTCCGGGACCGTCGAGGCGCTGCGCAAGCTCGACACCGTGCGGGGTGTCGCCAGCATCATGCGGGTTGAAGGAGAGTAACCAGCAATGACCCACCAGTGGCGCGGAATCATCGAGGAGTACCGGGACCGGCTGCCGGTGTCCGACACCACGCCGGTCGTGACACTCCGTGAGGGCGGCACGCCCCTCGTGCCTGCGCAGGTGCTCTCCGAGCGCACCGGCTGCGAGGTCCACCTCAAGGTCGAGGGCGCGAACCCGACCGGGTCCTTCAAGGACCGCGGCATGACCATGGCCATCTCCAAGGCCAAGGAGGAGGGCGCGAAGGCCGTCATCTGCGCCTCCACCGGCAACACCTCCGCCTCGGCCGCCGCCTACGCGGTGCGTGCGGGCATGGTGTCGGCCGTCCTCGTGCCGCAGGGCAAGATCGCGCTCGGCAAGATGGGCCAGGCCCTCGTGCACGGCGCGAAGATCCTCCAGGTCGACGGCAACTTCGACGACTGCCTCACGCTGGCCCGTGCGCTGAGCGAGAACTACCCGGTGGCGCTGGTCAATTCGGTCAACCCGGTGCGTATCGAGGGCCAGAAGACGGCCGCCTTCGAGATCGTGGACATGCTCGGCGACGCCCCCGACATCCACGTCCTGCCGGTCGGCAACGCCGGCAACATCACCGCCTACTGGAAGGGCTACAAGGAGTACGCCGCCGACGGCGTCTCCTCCAGGACCCCCCGGATGTGGGGCTTCCAGGCCTCCGGCAGCGCCCCGATCGTGCGCGGCGAGGTGGTCAAGGACCCCTCGACCATCGCCACCGCGATCCGCATCGGCAACCCGGCCTCCTGGCAGTACGCACTGGCGGCGCGGGACGAGTCCGGCGGTGCCATCGACGAGGTGACGGACCGTGAAATCCTGCGCGCCTACCGGCTGTTGGCCGCGCAGGAGGGTGTCTTCGTGGAGCCCGCCTCCGCCGCCTCCGTGGCCGGTCTGCTGAAGGCCGCCGAGCAGGGCAGGGTGGACCCGGGCCAGAAGATCGTGTGCACGGTCACCGGCAACGGCCTGAAGGACCCCGACTGGGCCGTCGCCGGCGCTCCGCAGCCGGTCACCGTCCCGGTCGACGCGGCCACCGCGGCCGAGCGCCTCGGCCTGGCCTGAGCCCCGGCCCCACCAGCCTGTGCAGGGCCGGGCCCTGAGCGGTCCGGCCCTGAGCAGCCCCGCCCCGGCAGGGGCAAACCCCGACGGGGTGCACAGGGGGCATACGACACGCATCGTGCGCCTCCTGTGCGCCCTATGTCGCCACAGAACCTTCCTTCGATAGGCTGTACTGAACCCGCCCACCGCATATGCCATCCGTGTGTGGCAGGGCGCCGCGCCGTCTTTGCGGCCCGACGGGTCTTCGTACGTCATCGAATGTCCATCGGATGTCCATCGAGTGTCATTCGACAATCACGCAGCTCAAGGAGAGTCAACGAGCGATGGCCGGTCCAGCGTTCCGCGCCGCCGCCGTCCGGGTGCGCGTTCCCGCCACCAGTGCCAATCTCGGCCCGGGCTTCGACGCCCTGGGCCTCGCGCTGGGGCTCTACGACGACGTGGTCGTCCGGGTGGCCGACTCCGGGCTGCACATCGACATCGCGGGTGAGGGCAGCGAGACCCTGCCCCGGGACGAGAGTCATCTGCTCGTCCGTTCCCTGCGCACCGCCTTCGATCTGCTGGGCGGACAGCCCCGCGGCCTGGAGATCGTCTGCGCCAACCGGATTCCGCACGGCCGGGGCCTGGGCTCCTCCTCGGCCGCCATCTGCGCCGGCATCGTCGCCGCCCGCGCGGTGACCATAGGCGGCGAGGCCCGGCTCGACGACGGCGCGCTGCTGGAGCTGGCCACCGAGATCGAGGGGCACCCGGACAACGTGGCGGCCTGCCTGCTGGGCGGCTTCACCCTCTCCTGGATGGAGGCCGGCGCCGCCCGGGCGATCAGGATGGAGCCGAACGATTCCATCGTTCCGGTGGTTTTCGTGCCCGGAAAGCCGGTCCTGACCGAGACTGCGCGCGGCCTGCTCCCGCGCACCGTGCCGCACGTCGACGCCGCCACCAACGCGGGCCGCGCCGCCCTGCTCGTCGAGGCCCTCACCCGGCGCCCCGAGCTGCTGCTGCCCGCCACCGAGGACCGCCTCCACCAGGAGTACCGCGCCCCGGCCATGCCGGAGAGCGCCGCGCTGGTGGAGCGGCTGCGGGCCGACGGGATCCCGGCCGTCATCTCGGGCGCCGGTCCCACCGTCATGGCCCTGGCCGACGCCGGCACCGCCGACAAGGTGGAGGCCCTCGCCGGCGCCGAGTGGGCCGCCAACCGGCTGAGTCTCGATGTGCAGGGAGCGAGCGTGCTGCCGCTTGCGACCTGACACACGGTTGCCGGATTTGGAGAGGGGGAATGTTTGTTGGATCCGGTAGTGTTAATCTCAAGTCTGCACCCGACCCCACCATGGCGAGGTGCCTCGTGTCCCCGTCCGGGACAGACCTTCTTCCGGGAGCCTCCCGAGCCACTCCGTGTTCCGTGCGCCGTACCTGGGCAGTACGTCGCATGCGGGCACTGAGCAGGACAGCGGGCACGCTCCGGAGCCGGTGCTACCACGCCACGTGACACTGGGTGCCACGGCTCGCGGAAGCGCCATCACCAGAAATCTGTTCCGCCGCTTTGGCGGACCACCGCCCCGGCACGGTTCACAGAGACAGGACCGTATCCGGACAGCACAACCGGTCGCCGAGCCAGACAGGCCGACGTCCGCTCCAGGGAAGGACCCTTCGTGAGCGACACCACCGATCTGATGGGCGCACGTGTCGAGGAGACCGCTGCCGCGCCCGCCACGGACGCCTCCGCGCCTGCCACCGGTGCCGGCTCCCGGCGGCGCCGCGGTACCGGCCTCGAGGGCATGGTGCTGGCCGAGCTGCAGCAGGTTGCCTCGGGCCTCGGCATCAGGGGCACCGCGCGCATGCGCAAGAGCCAGCTGATCGAGGTCATCAAGGAGGCGCAGGCCGGTGGGGGCGCTGCCCCCAAGGCCGAGGCCGCCACCGAGACCAAGCCCAAGCGCCGGGCCACCTCGAAGACCCGTACGGCCGAGGCCGCCGCCGAGAAGACGGCGGAGAAGGCCGCGGAGGCCCCCGCCGAGAAGGCCGTGGCCCAGCAGCAGATCGAGATCCCCGGCCAGCCGGCCAGCGACGACGCGCCGACCGAGCGCCGTCGCCGCCGCGCCACCGCCGAGGCGGGCAGCCCGGCCGCGGGCAGCGCCGAGACCGTCGTCGCCGAGGCCAAGAGCGAGGCCAAGGCCGAGACGCCCGCCCAGCAGCCGCAGCAGCAGGGCGAGGCCCGGGGCGACGCCGGTGACGGCGAGGGCCGTGGCCGCCGCGACCGCCGCGAGCGCGGCCGGGACCGCGAACGTGACCGCGACCGCCGGGGCAAGGGCGAAGAGCAGCAGGGCCAGGGCGGCCAGCGCCAGCAGGGCCAGCAGCAGGGCCAGCAGCAGGGCGGCGGCCGTCAGGACCGTAACGCCGGTCCGCAGGACGACGACGACTTCGAGGGCGGCCGCCGTGGCCGTCGCGGCCGCTACCGCGACCGTCGTGGCCGCCGTGGCCGCGACGAGATGGGTGCCGAGCCGCAGCTCGCCGAGGACGACGTCCTGATCCCCGTCGCGGGCATCCTCGACATCCTCGACAACTACGCGTTCATCCGGACCTCCGGCTACCTGCCCGGTCCGAACGACGTGTACGTCTCCCTCGCCCAGGTCCGCAAGAACGGCCTGCGCAAGGGCGACCACATCACCGGCGCGGTCCGCCAGCCCAAGGAAGGCGAGCGGCGCGAGAAGTTCAACGCGCTGGTCCGCCTGGACTCCGTCAACGGCATGGCGCCCGAACACGGCCGTGGCCGCCCGGAGTTCAACAAGCTGACCCCGCTCTACCCGCAGGACCGCCTCCGCCTGGAGACGGACCCGGGCGTGCTGACCACCCGCATCATCGACCTCGTGTCGCCGATCGGTAAGGGCCAGCGCGGTCTGATCGTGGCCCCGCCGAAGACCGGCAAGACCATGATCATGCAGGCGATCGCCAACGCGATCACCCACAACAACCCCGAGTGCCACCTGATGGTCGTCCTCGTCGACGAGCGTCCGGAAGAGGTCACCGACATGCAGCGGTCGGTGAAGGGCGAGGTCATCTCCTCGACCTTCGACCGCCCGGCCGAGGACCACACCACGGTCGCCGAGCTGGCCATCGAGCGCGCCAAGCGCCTGGTGGAGCTGGGCCACGACGTCGTCGTGCTGCTCGACTCGATCACGCGTCTGGGCCGTGCGTACAACCTGGCCGCGCCCGCCTCCGGCCGCATCCTGTCCGGTGGTGTCGACTCGACCGCCCTGTACCCGCCGAAGCGCTTCTTCGGTGCGGCCCGCAACATCGAGGACGGCGGCTCGCTGACCATTCTCGCCACCGCCCTGGTGGACACCGGGTCCCGCATGGACGAGGTGATCTTCGAGGAGTTCAAGGGCACCGGCAACGCCGAGCTCAAGCTCGACCGGAAGCTCGCCGACAAGCGCATCTTCCCGGCGGTGGACGTGGACGCGTCCGGCACCCGCAAGGAAGAGATCCTGCTCGGCAACGAGGAGCTGGCCGTCGTCTGGAAGCTGCGCCGGGTGCTGCACGCGCTCGACCAGCAGCAGGCGATCGAGCTGCTGCTCGACAAGATGAAGCAGACGAAGTCGAACGTCGAGTTCCTGATGCAGATTCAGAAGACGACGCCGACTCCGGGCAACGGTGACTGAGCACCGTTGAGGTGACTGTTGCCGGCCGGCCGCGCCCGCGCGGCGGAGCCGCACATTGAATACAGTCCCGCGCCCCCAGGGTGCCGAGGCCGCCCCCCGTCGAGAAGTGACGGGGGGCGGCCTTTTGGCGCTGAGAGGTACGGAGCGCAACACGCGCCCCTCCCGTCTCATCTCTCCCTGGGGAGACTCCCTTGCTCATGCCCCTGCCCGGGCGGCACAGACGGCGTATACGTCTTGCTCTGCCCCTCGGCGCCGCAGGTGTCGCCGCTGCCGTGACCGCGGCTCTCATGGCCACCTCCGCCGGTGCGGCCACCGTGCTGCCGAAGCCGAGCGCCGCCCCTGTCATCAGCCAGCCCTCCCGGGCCACCCTGGACAAGCGGATCGCGGGTGCCCTCGGTGCCGACAGGCCGGCCGCCACCAGCAGCAGCGGATCCGCCGTATCACCGAAGATCATCGGTGGCACCGAGACCACCATCTCCTCGGCGCCCTGGATGGCCCAGCTCTGGTACTACGACGACAGGAACACCACCGACACCAGCGACGACGTGAGCTTCTTCTGCGGTGGCTCGGTCGTCTCGCCGACGAAGATCCTGACCGCCGCCCACTGCGTCAGGGACGAGAACAAGGACTACAACTGGCAGGCCCACGGCACCGTCGTCACGGGCACCGACCAATTGCCCACCACGGACTCCACCGGCACCACGGACCTGCACGGCGGCCAGGCCACGGCCGTGCTGCGCCAGTGGTGGCAGCCGGGGTACGACCCGGTGGACAAGGAGGAGGGGAAGAACGGGGACGACCTCGCCCTGCTCACCCTGGCCGTCCCGGTCAAGGCCACGCCGATCCGCATGGTCACCTCCGGCGACACCGCGTCGTACGCGGCCGGCACCAGCGCCAAGGTCTACGGCTGGGGCCGTACCAGCTCCACCAGCCAGGACATCTCCCAGACGCTGAAGACGACCGCGCTGACCCTGCACTCCGACAGCACCTGCTCCGGCGTCTACGGCTCGGCCTTCGTCGCGGGGCGCATGGTCTGCGCGGGCACGCAGAGCGGGAGCGACACCGGTACCAGCGCGACGTGCAACGGCGACTCCGGCGGCCCGCTCGTGGTCGGCGGCCGGATCGCCGGAGTGGTCTCCTGGGGCATCAAGGACTGCGTGGAGAAGGGTTACTACAGCGTCTTCACCAAGGTCGGCGCCTACGTCAGCTCGGCCTATCACCAGATCGACGACACCAACCTGAGCCTCTTCAACAACAAGCCGGACGGCAAGGCCGACATCTTCGTGCGGGCCTCCTCCGGCAAGACCGGCTACGAGAAGGACTCCAGCGGCACCTCGTTCGGCACCCGGTCCTCCTGGGGCGACTGGAGCGGCGCCAACCTGGTCCTGCAGACCGACCTCGACCGGGACGGCTACCAGGACCTCGTGTACCGGGTCGGCTCCACCGGTGACGTCTACTGGGAGCACTTCGTGCTCAACAGCGCCCGCACGAGCGGCTCCTGGACCGACACGAAGATCTTCAGCGGCTGGAAGACCCGCACCCGGATCATCGCCCCGGGCGACGTCACCGGCGACTACCTGCCCGACATCCTGTCCGTCGACTCCGCCGGCGCGCTGTGGATCTACCCGGGCAAGGGCAACGGCACCTTCGGCTCGCGCGTGGAGGTCGGCACCGGCTGGAACCAGTACAACTCGGTTCGCGGCCACGGGGACTTCACCGGCGACGGCAAGGCCGACCTGATCGCCCGCAAGTCCGGCAGCGACGACCTGTACCTGTACAAGGGCACCGGCACGTCCGGCTCGGGCGCCTTCTCCGCCCGCGTCAAGGTGCGCAGCGCCTGGACCGGCTACAACGCCTTCGACGCGGTCGGCGATGTGAGCGGCGACGGCTCGGCCGACTTCCTGGCGCGCACCCCGGGCGGCACGCTCTACCTGTACAAGGGCACCGGCAAGGCGACCAGCGAGATCTTTGCCACACGTGTCTCGATCGGTACCGGCTTCCAGCAATACGACCTGTTCGGCTGAAATCGCAGGTGAGCAGAGGATCGTCCCGTTTGGGCGACTACGCACGGTGCCCATCGCTGTACGCGGTGGGCACCGTGCGTTGTGCAACCCTGTGCCGAGTTTCTCCGTCTGACCCGACAGAGCGACGATGGTGCGGTGATGACCGCACCCGACCCTGACAGCAGGGGGTAACCGACCGGACGAGACCTAGGAGTGATGTGTCCGCCGAGAGCACGCCGGAGCCCGGCATACCGGAGTCGACCACCATCGGCACTTCCGGTCGTGGCAAGGGCCGCCGCCGCAGGCCCCGCAGCAAGGGCCGCCAGGCCCTGCGGGTCACGGCCTGGACGGCCGCGGGCGTGGTCGTGCTGGGCGGTACGGGCCTCGGATACGTCTACTTCAAGCTCAACGGCAACATCAAGAGCGTCGACATCAACCAGGCACTCGGTGCCGACCGTCCGATGAAGGTCGACAACGGCTCGCAGAACATCCTCGTCCTGGGCTCGGACTCGCGCTCCGGCAGCAACAAGGAGCTCGGCGGCGGCACCGACGACGGCAGCGCCCGCTCCGACACGGCGATGATCGTCCACGTCTACAAGGGCCACAAGAAGGCCGCCGTGGTCTCCGTCCCGCGGGACACCCTCATCGACCGCCCCTCCTGCACGGACACCAAGGGCCACGCGTACCCGGCGGCGTCGGGCGTGATGTTCAATTCGGCCTACTCCACCGGTGGCGCCGCCTGTGCCGTGAAGACGGTCGAGTCCCTCACGGGCATCCGCATGGACCACTATCTGGAGGTCGACTTCGCGGGCTTCCAGAAGCTCATCGACGACCTCGGCGGGGTGCAGGTCACCACGACCAAGAACATCGCCGACCCGCAGAGCCACCTGAACCTCAAGGCCGGCACCCACACGCTGAACGGGAAGCAGTCCCTCGGCCTGGTCCGCACCCGGCACGGCGTCGGCGACGGCTCCGACCTCGGGCGCATCCAACTCCAGCAGGCCTTCATCAAGGCGCTGCTCGACCAGGTCAAGCAGGTCGGCGTCCTCAGCAGCCCCAAGAAGCTGTACGACCTCGCCGACACCGCCACCAAGACCGTCACCACCGACTCCGACCTCGGCTCGGTCAATGCCCTCGCCGACTTCGCGAACGGCCTGAAGGGCATCGGCTCGTCCCACATGAAGATGGTGACGATGCCGGTGCAGTACGACCCGGCGAACCCCAACCGGGTCCTCCTGGAGAAGTCCAAGGCCCGGTTGATCTGGACCGCCCTGAAGAACGACGGCCCGATCCCGAAGTCGGCGACCGAAGGCACGGCCACGGGCGAAGCCAAGGGCGTGGTCAGCGCCCCGTGAGGGGCGCGCGGCCGTATCGATGTGCGGCTCCGCCGCGCGGCCGCGACAAGCCGCAACGGATTGCGCACCCGCCCACGATGGTCAAGCGGCACCCCTCTGGGGCGCACCAGGAATAGAACAGCCGCACCCCCGGTTTTGGGGGATGGCGCCAGTCCTGGCAGACTGGTACGTCGGCTCCGGTTCACGCTTCCGCATCCCGTGGCAGCGACCCGGCGCCCTCCCGAAACCTAGGAGACACCTTGAAGCGCGACATCCACCCCGCGTACGTCGAGACGCAGGTCAGCTGCACCTGCGGTGCGTCGTTCACCACCCGTAGCACCATCGAGTCCGGCACCATCCGGGCCGAGGTCTGCTCCGAGTGCCACCCGTTCTACACGGGTAAGCAGAAGATCCTCGACACCGGTGGCCGTGTGGCCCGCTTCGAGGCCCGCTTCGGCAAGGCTGCCGCCGGCTCCAAGAAGTAGCGAGCCCGATTTCGCCGGTCCACGGCCACGCCCTCACGGGGGTGTGCCCGGGACCGGCGTTTTTGGTCGCCCGCCAGCCGTTCACCCGCAGTATCAGGAGCCGAAAGATGTTCGAGGCCGTCGAGGAGCTCGTCGCAGAGCACGCCGATCTGGAGAAGAAGCTCGCCGATCCGTCGGTCCACGCCGACCAGGCGAACGCGCGCAAGCTGAACAAGCGCTATGCCGAGCTGACCCCGATCGTCGCCACGTACCGCTCCTGGAAGCAGTCCGGCGACGACATCGAGACCGCACGTGAGCTTGCCGCCGACGACCCCGACTTCGCGGCCGAGGTCAAGGACCTGGAGAAGCAGCGCGAGGAGCAGACCGAGAAGCTGCGCCTCCTGCTGGTCCCGCGCGACCCGAGTGACGACAAGGACGTCATTCTGGAGATCAAGGCGGGCGCCGGCGGTGACGAGTCCGCGCTGTTCGCCGGTGACCTGCTGCGCATGTACCTGCGCTATGCCGAGCGCGTCGGCTGGAAGACCGAGATCATCGACGCCACCGAGTCCGAGCTGGGCGGGTACAAGGACGTCCAGGTCGCCGTGAAGACCAAGGGCGGCCAGGGTGCCACCGAGCCCGGCCAGGGCGTGTGGGCCCGGCTGAAGTACGAGGGCGGTGTGCACCGCGTGCAGCGCGTGCCGGCCACCGAGTCCCAGGGCCGTATCCACACCTCCGCGGCCGGTGTCCTCGTCACCCCCGAGGCCGAGGAGGTGGACGTCGAGATCAACCCGAACGACCTCCGCATCGACGTCTACCGGTCCTCCGGCCCGGGCGGCCAGTCGGTCAACACCACCGACTCCGCGGTGCGCATCACGCACCTGCCGACCGGAGTCGTCGCCTCCTGCCAGAACGAGAAGAGCCAGCTGCAGAACAAGGAGCAGGCTCTGCGTATCCTGCGCTCCAGGCTGCTTGCCGCGGCGCAGGAGGAGGCCGAGCGGGAGGCCGCCGACGCCCGCCGCAGCCAGGTCCGCACCGTCGACCGCTCCGAGAAGATCCGCACCTACAACTTCCCGGAGAACCGCATCTCGGACCACCGGGTCGGCTTCAAGGCGTACAACCTGGACCAGGTCCTGGACGGCGACCTCGCCGCGGTCATCCAGGCCTGCGTCGACGCCGACTCGGCGGCGAAGCTGGCAGCTGCATAAAGGCACGTACGAGTACCACACGGAGGACTTGCGTGAACCTGCTGCTCGCAGAGGTGGCACAGGCCACCCAGCGGCTGGCCGACGCCGGCGTGCCCTCGCCGCGCAACGACGCGGAGGAGCTCGCCGCGTTCGTGCACGGCGTGAAGCGGGGCGCGCTGCACTCCGTGAAGGACTCCGACTTCGACGCCCGCTACTGGGAGGTCATCGCCCGGCGTGAGCAGCGCGAGCCGCTGCAGCACATCACCGGGCGGGCCTACTTCCGGTATCTGGAGCTGCAGGTCGGGCCGGGCGTCTTCGTGCCCCGGCCCGAGACCGAGTCCGTGGTCGGCTGGGCCATAGACGCCGTGCGTGCCATGGACGTGGTCGAGCCGTGCATCGTCGACCTGTGCACCGGCTCCGGCGCCATTGCGCTCGCCCTCGCCCAGGAGGTCCCGCGCTCCCGGGTGCACGCCGTGGAGCTGTCCGAGGACGCCCTGGTGTGGACCCGCAAGAACGTGGCGGGCTCCAGGGTCGACCTGCGCCAGGGCGATGCCCTGACCGCCTTCCCGGACCTCGACGGCCAGGTCGACCTGGTCATCTCCAACCCGCCGTACATCCCGCTCACCGAGTGGGAGTACGTCGCCCCGGAGGCCCGCGACTACGACCCGGAGCTGGCGCTGTTCTCCGGTGAGGACGGCCTCGACCTCATCCGTGGCATCGAGCGCACCGCGCACCGGCTGCTGCGCCCCGGCGGGGTCGTCGTCATCGAGCACGCAGACACCCAGGGCGGCCAGGTGCCGTGGATCTTCACCGAGGAGCGGGGCTGGGCCGACGCGGCCGACCACCCCGACCTCAACAACCGCCCCCGGTTCGCGACCGCCCGCAAGGCGCTGCCGTGAGCACCCCGACGACCTACACCCCGCAGTACGTGTACGAGGAGGCCAGCTAGATGGCACGGCGATACGACACCAACGACGCGACCGACCGCGCGACGGGTCTGCGCGAGGCCGCGTCCGCCGTCCGCCGGGGCGAGCTGGTGGTGCTGCCGACCGACACGGTGTACGGCATCGGCGCCGACGCGTTCTCCTCGGAGGCCGTCGCCGACCTGCTCGCCGCCAAGGGCCGGGGCCGCAACATGCCCACTCCCGTCCTCATCGGCTCCCCGAACACCCTGCACGGCCTCGTCACGGACTTCTCCGAGCTGGCCTGGGAGCTGGTCGACGCGTTCTGGCCGGGCGCCCTGACGCTGGTCGCCAGGCACCAGCCGTCCCTGCAGTGGGACCTGGGCGACACCCGTGGCACGGTTGCCGTGCGCATGCCACTGCACCCCGTCGCGATCGAGCTGCTCACCGAGGTCGGCCCCATGGCCGTGTCGTCGGCGAACCTCACCGGCCACCCGGCCCCGGAGGACTGCGACGCCGCCCAGCAGATGCTCGGCGACTCCGTCTCCGTCTACCTCGACGGCGGCCCGACCCCGGGCATCGTGCCGTCGTCCATCGTCGACGTCTCCGGCCCGGTGCCGGTGCTGCTGCGCGAGGGCGCGATCTCCCCGGACGAGCTGAGGAAGGTCGTACCCGACCTCGAGGTGGCGAATTGACGGCCCCTGAGGCGGGGCGTGGCATAGACAACGGGGAACGGGCGGCGGAGCAGACGACGACGTTCGGGTTCCCGCGTGACACGTTCCGCATCCTGCACGTCAGCACCGGCAACGTGTGCCGCTCGCCCATCACCGAGCGCCTGACCCGCCATTTCGTGACGGAGCGCCTCGGCGTGCTCGGCGGTGGGCTGGTCGTGGAGAGCGCGGGCACCTGGGGCCACGAGGGCGCGCCCATGGAGGCCAACGCGGAGCGGGTGCTGGCCGACTTCGGCGCGGACGCCTCCGGGTTCGTCGGCCGGGAGCTGCTCGACGAACACGTGATCATGGCCGACCTCGTGCTGACGGCCACGCGCGACCACCGGGCCCAGGTGATCTCGATGGGGCACTCGGCGGGGCTGCGGACGTTCACCCTGAAGGAGTTCACCCGGCTGGTCCGCGCGATAGATCCGGCCACGCTGCCGCCGCTGGAGGACGGTGTGGTCGCGCGTGCGCGCGCGCTGGTCCGGGCTGCCGCGGCGCTGCGCGGATGGCTGCTGGCGCCCACCGCCGAGGCGGACGAGGTGTACGACCCCTACGGCGCGCCGCTGCCGTTCTTCCGCTCGGTCGGGGACGAGATACACCAGGCGCTGGATCCGGTGGTGACGGCGCTCACCGGCGTACCCGCACGGGCCTGACACCGCGCACCCCACCCGCCCCGGGCCTACATTGGACCTACGTCACCGTGGCGAGCGATCCCAAGGGGTGCGCCGGTGGTGGGCGGGCGAACGCGCGCAGGCCCGGAGGGCCGAGCACGATCACCCGCCCGGCACGGGCTGCGGCGCCCCGGAGGTGAACCGCCGTCGAACACGACCGCCCGGAGCCCGTCATGTCGGTCACACCCGTCCTAGAGACCGATGTCCTGCGGCGGCAGGACCCGGAGCTGGCCGAGATCCTGCAGGGGGAGCTGGAGCGGCAGTCGACGACGCTCCAGCTGATCGCCGCCGAGAACTTCACGTCGCCGGCCGTGCTCAGCGTCCTCGGCTCGGCGCTCGCCAACAAGTACGCCGAGGGCTATCCCGGCGCCCGGCACCACGGCGGCTGCGAACTGGTCGACGTCGCCGAACGCCTCGCGGTGGAGCGGGCCAAGGACCTCTTCGGTGCCGAACACGCCAACGTCCAGGCCCACTCGGGTTCTTCGGCCGTCCTGGCCGCCTATGCCGCCCTGCTGCGCCCCGGCGACACCGTCCTCGCGCTCGGGCTGCCGCACGGCGGTCATCTCACCCACGGCTCGCCCGCGAACTTCTCCGGCCGCTGGTTCGACTTCGTCGGGTACGGCGTGGACGCCGAGACCGGGCTCGTCGACCACGACCAGGTGCGTCACCTGGCCCGCAACCACCGGCCCAAGGCCATCGTGTGCGGCTCCATCGCCTACCCCCGCCACTTCGACCACGCCTTCTTCCGCGAGGTCGCCGACGAGGTCGGCGCCTATCTGATCGCCGACGCGGCGCATCCGATCGGCCTGGTGGCCGGGGGAGCGGCGCCCAGCCCGGTGCCGTACGCGGACGTGGTGTGCGCCACCACCCACAAGGTGCTGCGCGGCCCGCGCGGCGGGATGATCCTGTGCGGGAGCGAACTGGCCGAGCGCGTGGACCGGGCGGTCTTCCCGTTCACCCAGGGCGGCGCCCAGATGCACACCATCGCCGCCAAGGCCGTCGCGTTCGGCGAGGCGGCAACACCGGCGTTCGGCGCGTACGCCCATCAGGTGGTCGACAATGCCCGGACTCTCGCAGGTCACCTGGGAGCCGAGGGGCTCGCGGTCACCACCGGCGGCACGGACACCCACCTGATCACCGTGGACCCGGCCCCGCTCGGCGTGGACGGGCGCGCCGCGCGCGGCCGGCTCGCCGCCGCCGGGATCGTCCTGGACTGCTGTGTGCTGCCGCACGGCGACGGCCGGGGGCTGCGCCTGGGCACGGCGGCGGTGACCACCCAGGGCATGGGGCGGCCGGAGATGGCCCGGATCGCCGCGCTGCTGGCGGCCGTCCTGCGGGGCGAGAGGGAGCCGGCCGCGGCGCGGGACGAGGTACGCGAGCTGACCGGCGGCTTTCCGCCGTATCCCCGCTGAGAGGGGGTAGGCGGACGTCCGTACAGCCGGATGTGACCGTCGTGCACAGCCACACGTGCAACCATCGTCGCTACCCGGAAGTCCTCATCCATAAGCATCCGTCGCTAGGGTGTGGGGCTGTGATGGCCAGCGAGACCTGTGGGGAAGCCCGTGCGTGAATACCTGCTGACGCTCTGCATCACGGCCGCGGTGACGTATCTGCTGACAGGGCCGGTACGGAAATTCGCGATCGTGGCCGGAGCCATGCCGGAGATCCGGGCACGTGACGTGCACCGGGAACCCACTCCGCGCCTCGGCGGGATCGCCATGTTCTTCGGCCTGTGCGCGGGCCTGCTGGTCGCGGACCACCTCACCAACCTCAACGAGGTCTTCGCCAAGTCCAACGAGCCGCGGGCGCTGCTGTCCGGGGCCGCCCTGATCTGGCTGATCGGCGTCCTGGACGACAAGTTCGAGATCGACGCGCTGATCAAGCTGGGCGGCCAGATGATCGCCGCGGGCGTCATGGTCATGCAGGGCCTGACGATCCTGTGGCTGCCCATCCCGGGCGTCGGCAACGTGGCGCTGACCCAGTGGCAGGGCACCCTGCTGACGGTGGCCCTCGTGGTCATCACGATCAACGCGGTGAACTTCGTGGACGGCCTGGACGGTCTCGCGGCGGGCATGGTGTGCATCGCCGCGGGCGCGTTCTTCCTGTACTCGTACCGCATCTGGTACTCGTACGGCATCGAGGCAGCCGCTCCGGCGACCCTCTTCGCGGCGATCCTGATGGGCATGTGCCTGGGCTTCCTGCCGCACAACATGCATCCCGCGCGGATCTTCATGGGCGACTCGGGCTCGATGCTGATCGGCCTCGTCCTGGCGGCAGGCGCGATCTCGATCACGGGCCAGGTGGACCCGGACGCGCTGGCCCTGTTCACGGGTTCGGAGAAGGCGGCGGTGCACCAGACGGTGCCCGTGTACATCCCGCTGCTGCTGCCGCTGACGATCATCGCGGTGCCGGCCGCCGACCTGGTGCTGGCCATCGTGCGCCGTACCTGGCGCGGCCAGTCGCCGTTCGCCGCGGACCGCGGCCACCTGCACCACCGGCTCCTGGAGATCGGCCACTCGCACAGCAGGGCGGTGCTGATCATGTACTTCTGGTCGGCACTGATCGGCTTCGGGGCGCTGGCGTACTCGGTCAACTCGGCGTCGATGTGGATCGTGCTCGGGGTGGTCTTCCTCAGCGCGATCGGGCTGGTCCTGCTGCTGCTCCCGCGCTTCACCCCGCGCGTACCGGCCTGGGCACAGCACTTCGTCCCCCCGCGCTACCGCAGGCGCCGTCGGGCCGCCGAACTGCCGGCCGAAGCCGTCGGAACGGTCGATCACGAGGCCCCGGCGGACGAGGAGCGGGCCCCCGTCACCGCTGGTGCGACAGGCGTCAACGGTGCGACTGCCATCGGCCCCCGTTCGCGTATCGGCAAGGCCACAAGGTAAGAATCTGACGAGAGCGTTACCAAGTCGTGGGGGAGCAAAGACCCCCAATACCAGACAAGTGGGCTCGGTTTTTGCACAGACGGGCACTGTCACTCTCATGTGTGACAGCAAGCACACTTAGCAGGTAAAGACCTCATCAAATAGTTTGTGATACGGTTCACGAGAACCCCGGATAGAGCCGAAGGACCGTAGTGCGACGGTCCATTGGTGTGAGGTCTCGATCACTCAGCCCGGGACTACGCTCGTCCATGACGACACCCTGCCCCCCTGTGAAAGCGGAGTTGCCGCCATGCCGTCCAATGACGTCCGGATCCTGGCCCAAGCCGCCGTACCCACGGCTGCCGTCGGCGCGCTTGCCGCCGTCGTCAGCGGTGTGGTCGCGGGCGGCAAGGGAGCGATCGGAGCCGTTGTTGCGACGCTGATCGTGATCCTCTTCATGGGGCTCGGCCTGTACGTCCTGCAGCGCACTGCCAAATCGCTTCCGCATCTGTTCCAGGCCATGGGGCTGATGCTCTATGCGGCGCAGATCCTGCTGCTGTTCGTCTTCGTGGCCGTCTTCAAGCACACCACGCTGTTCAACCCCAAAGCCTTCGCGCTCACGCTCGTCGCCGGCACCCTCACCTGGATCGCCGCGCAGACGCGTGCGCACATGAAGTCCAAGATCCTGTACGTCGAACCCGATTCGACCCCGTCCTCCCACGACGGCAAGCCCCACAAGTCGGGGCACTCGTCGTGAGAGGTAGGGCCGGGATAAAGACGCATGAGAGATCCTGCTATCGTCCGGTGCCAACTGCGGCATCGCGGGCGCGGGCATCCGAGCTGACGCCTGCTCAATCGCGAGGCGAGATGCCCCCCAGCCGCCCCACCATCCGTAACACCAGTCCCGTGCCGAACTGCGGCCTCACGCCGCGCCGACACAACGAGGTTGCCGTACCTATGCGCCACGCTGAAGGAGCCCGCGGTGAGTGCTGACCCGACGCAGACGCTCGCTTTCGACTCGAGCTGCCACCTGTTCGACGGGTGTGGTTTCGACAACGTCGCTCCGGGCCTGCACTCGTTCCTCTTCGAGCCGCTCTGGGGTAACGCAGACGGCAACGGCCTCTACTTCAACAAGCCGATGCTGCTGGCCCTGCTGGGCTCCATCATCGTGGTGGGCTTCTTCTGGGCCGCGTTCGCCAGGCCCAAGGTCGTCCCGGGCAAGCTCCAGATGGTCGCCGAGGCGGGCTACGACTTCGTCCGCACCGGCATCGTCTACCAGACGCTCGGCAAGCGCGAGGGCGAGAAGTACGTCCCGCTGGCCGTGTCGCTGTTCTTCTTCATCTGGATGATGAACCTCTGGTCGATCATTCCGGTCGCCCAGTTCCCGGTGACGTCGATCATCGCGTACCCGATCGTGCTCGCCGCGATCGTCTACATCACCTGGGTCACGCTGACGTTCAAGCGTCAGGGCTTCGTCGGCTTCTTCAAGAACGTCACCGGCTACGACAAGTCGCTGGGAGCGGTGCTGCCGCTGTCGATGACCATCGAGTTCTTCTCGAACCTGCTGGTCCGCCCGTTCACGCACGCGGTGCGACTCTTCGCGAACATGTTCGCCGGTCACACCCTGCTGGTGCTCTTCACGGTCGCCAGCTGGTACATGCTCAACGGCATCGGCATCGCGTACTCGGCCGTCTCGTTCGTCATGGTCATCATCATGACCGCCTTCGAGCTCTTCATCCAGGCCGTTCAGGCGTACGTGTTCGTCCTCCTGACCTGCACCTTCATCCAGGGCGCGCTCGCCGAGCACCACTGAGCACCGCCTCCACCCCCCAAGAGACATCCGGTGGCCAACCCCCACCGGTTACTGAAAGAGAAGGAAGAACCGGCATGTCCGCTCTCCAGTCCCTTGCCGCCGGCGTCCAGGGCAACATCGGCTCCATCGGGTACGGCCTCGCTGCGATCGGCCCGGGCGTCGGCGTCGGCATCATCTTCGGTAACGGCACCCAGGCCCTCGCCCGCCAGCCCGAGGCGGCCGGTCTGATCCGTGCCAACCAGATCCTCGGCTTCGCGTTCTGTGAGGCGCTGGCCCTTATCGGCCTCGTCATGCCGTTCGTCTACTAAGACGAACGTCAGCGACAGCCCCATTCGACGAAAGGCACTGAGATGACCCACGCATGGGTTCAGTTTGCGGCGGAGAAGGAGAACCCCCTCATTCCGCCGTGGCCGGAGCTCGTCATCGGCCTGATCGCCTTCGTCATCGTCTTCGGCTTCCTCGCCAAGAAGCTTCTTCCGACCATCAACAAGGTCCTGGAAGAGCGTCGCGAGGCCATCGAGGGCGGTATCGAGAAGGCCGAGGCCGCGCAGACCGAGGCCCAGAGCGTCCTTGAGCAGTACAAGGCCCAGCTCGCCGAAGCCCGGCACGAGGCCGCGCGCCTGCGCCAGGAGGCGCAGGAGCAGGGTGCCGCGCTCATCGCCGAGATGCGGGCGGAGGGCCAGCGCCAGCGCGAGGAGATCGTCGCCGCCGGTCACACCCAGATCGCGGCCGACCGCAACGCCGCTGCTCAGTCGCTGCGGCAGGACGTCGGCAGGCTCGCCACCGACCTGGCCGGCAAGCTCGTCGGCGAGTCCCTCGAGGACCACGCCCGCCAGAGCCGTGTGATCGACCGCTTCCTCGACGAGCTCGAGGAGAAGGCCGAGGCCACGCGATGAACGGAGCGAGCCGCGAGGCCCTGGCAGCCGCACGTGAGCGTCTCGACGCGCTGACGGACTCCACGTCCGTGGACGCCGCGCAGCTCGCGGACGAGCTGGCGGCCGTCACCGCGCTGCTCGACCGCGAGGCCGGCCTGCGCCGGGTTCT